>JAENWZ010000304.1 GCA_016649795.1 Proteiniphilum sp.
CATCAACCTCTTCGGTATACTCAATATAACCTGCCAGCTCCAGTATCTTTAAAGCGTGATGAGTTTGCAGGAATGGCAGCTTAAACGGCAGACAAAATTCGTGCAGACTGAAATCGTATACATCATTGTATCCGGCTCCCACAGCTACCTGAAAGAAATTACCCAGCGCTTCATAGACACGCAGAATAAAATCCCGTTCCGGAAAAGTGTCAGCAACTCTTTTCTTCAGTTTTGCACTGTCTGCTTTTGTATAAAGGATGATGGCGTAGGAGCGCTCTCCATCACGGCCGGCACGACCGGCTTCCTGGAAATATTCCTCCAACGAATTGGGCAGATCCATATGAACTACCGTACGCACATCAGGCTTATCGATCCCCATGCCGAAAGCATTTGTTGATACGATCACCCTGCACTCATTCAATTTCCATGCATTTTGTTTACAGTTCTTATCTTCAGAGGAGAGTCCGGCATGAAAAAAATCGGCAGAGATACCTGATTTTTGCAGTGATTGAGCGATCTCTTTTGTCTGCTTCCTGCTCCTGACATAGACGATGCTTGTCCCCTGAACAGTCTGAAGAATATGCGCCAGCTCGCCAACCTTATTATCCGCTGCACGCACAACATAGGAGAGATTCTCCCTTACGAAACTTTTTTGAAACAGGTTTTTCTTTTTGAAAAGCAGTCTTTCCTGAATATCTTCCACCACCTCCCTGGTAGCTGTGGCTGTAAGTGCAAGCACAGGTACATCCTCCAGCAACAGGCGTATATCAGATATTTTCAGATAAGAGGGGCGAAAATCATAACCCCATTGTGAAATACAGTGTGATTCGTCTACCACCAGCAGACAGACATTCATAGCCTTCAGTTTGGCAATAAAAATATCGGAAGAGAGGCGCTCGGGTGAGACGTAAAGAAATTTATAGTCGCCGAAAATACAGTTTTCAAGGGTAGTGATAATCTCACTGCGTGACATCCCGGAATAAACAGTCGCAGCTTTAATTCCCCGCTCACGGAGGTTATCCACCTGGTCTTTCATCAAGGCAATAAGCGGTGTGACCACCAGGCAAATCCCTTTCATTGCCATCACGGGAACCTGAAAAGTGAGTGATTTACCTCCACCGGTAGGCATTAGTCCAAGTGTATCTCTCCCTTCCCAAACAGATTGAATGATATCTTCCTGCAGGGAACGAAAGGATGAATAACCCCAATAGTCGCGAAGTATATTTTGAAACAATTCCGGTTGCATATGCAAACGCATCTCTTGTTTACCCTCGTATATCCTTAACCATCAGCTGTGTGAACGATCTGCTGCCGTGCGTGTTTTCGTCGATGGTGTAACAGATGTCAACGGGCTGACCCTCCTTTATTTTCTTGAAGAAATCATGCCGGCAAAAAGCGATTCCGGGCATTTGCTTTTCTGTTGTACTATCCGTCACCTCCAGCTTTATATGCCTGAACCCTTTACCTACAAGCCTGCTGTTCCCCGTATCAACTACATTTTTGGTAAGAAACAGAGGATTCTCATTTTCCGGACCAAACGGATTAAACAGTTCAATCCCGTCGATGAGTGCGGGAGTAATATCTGAGAAGGATATCTCGGCAGCAACTGTTATCTGGGGAAGCATCATTTTAGGTTCAATGCCGTCAAAAGAGAGCGTGTTGAAGCGATCCGTGAACTCCTTCAGGTTCTCCTCACGCAGCGTCAAACCAGCAGCATAGGTATGTCCTCCAAAATTCTCCAATATATCACGACACGATTCAATGGCTTTATAGACATCAAATCCAAGCACTGAACGTGCCGATCCCGAAATCATATCATTCGATTTGGTGAGCACAACAGCCGGCCGGTAATATTTCTCGGTCAGCCGTGATGCCACAATTCCCACGATACCCTTATGCCATGTTTCATCATAGAGCACAATGCACTTCTGATTCTCAATATCGATATGGTTATCTATATGCTCGATCGCCTCGTCCGTAATTTTTTTATCCAGCTCACGGCGGTCTTCGTTGTATTTGTCGATATTTTTGCTCTTCTCCCTTGCCGATGTCATATCGTTCGCGAGCATCAGGTCTACAGCCTCTTTACCGTTCATCATTCTGCCCGAAGCGTTGATGCGCGGGCCAATTTTGAAGACAATATCGTTTACGTTGATCTGTTTGCGGTGCAAACCGCATATCTCAATAATCCCCCGCAATCCAAAACTGGGATTAGAATTGAGTTGTTTCAACCCATGGTAAATCATGATACGATTTTCACCCGTGAGAGGTACGATATCGGAAGCAATGCTTACCGCCACCAAATCGAGCAGTGGCTCTATATCGGAGATAGGGTATCCGTTTCTTTGGGAGAAAGCCTGCACCAGCTTGAAGCTAACGCCACAACCCGACAACTCGCTGTATGGATAGACAGAATCGATCCGCTTGGCGTCTACCACCGCAACTGCATCGGGAAGCTGATCATCGGGCATATGATGATCACCAATAATAAAATCAATGCCTTTTTCTTTGGCATAGGCGAC
>JAENWZ010000174.1 GCA_016649795.1 Proteiniphilum sp.
AAGGTGCCCGTATGCTTAATGCCGATGGAATCAAGAACATCAATAGTGCGTTCCAGCCCTTTCCGGCCACGGTCGACAGCGTGATTGCTTGCCTGGAAGAAGATATTAAAACCTGCATTCTTCAATGCAACAGCGAACGCATCGGGAGAGCTGAAGGTAGGATAACCGGTATAAGGTTTATTGCCGAGCGTAGTCTCAAAATTGACACCGGCAATATCTGCTGCCGCTATTTTCTCTTTCACCAGGTAAAAGTAGGAGTCGTACCGATAACTGCCATCATCGGCTCTGGCACTGCGTACCTGTGGCATATGCTGCATCGCATCGCCGGCAAAAAGGAGGGAGACGCGCTTTTCCTGAGATGCTGCAGGAGAGATGATCTGCAAGAGCAAAATGAGTGAGACAAACGTACGCATGATGGTGTAAGATTTAAAACCTCAATGCTTAAACGTTAATGTTCAAACCGTAGTCGGCTACGAGAATTGATTTTTCAGTTTCTCCTTTATTTCACCAGCCGGAGGTACATTCGCAGGTTTAGGTTGAAGAACAGAATGATAGAGGTCAGGGTTTTTGAGCACTTCCACTGCTTTATCGAATACCTTATCGCCGGAAAGCTGATGAATAAGCACCCCTTTTTTGTAATAATAACGTTGTACTATTTCAGATTCAATCATACTCCTGATATCTTCACTGAATAATTCCAGATCGCGATCCAGGTTGGGGTGTAATTTCTCTTCGAGCGCCTTGTACTCTTCAGCTGCCACATCCATGTATCCTTCAAACTCCATCATGCTTTTCAATTGTTCCAACGAGCGTTCGCTGAACTGATCATACTTGAAATCTTTCGATTTCACGAATTCTTTGAACGAATCATAATCTGTATCAGACATTCGAAACTTCTCAGGTGAGGTGATTGTGCGGTGTTGCTGTACCCACTCCGTCACATAATCGAAAATGATGTAGTCTGCCATCAGGTAGAAAGCGATGGTGCCTCCTGTTTTTTGAGGTAGGGTGGTGTCGGGTGTGATCCCTCCGCCGTCACGTACTTCACGTCCGTTTCTTGTTTTAAACAGATTGGTGAGTGAATCGGGTACACGGGCTACACTTCCATCAGGGTTGCGGTGCGAGTAATCGAGTGCCTGAATGCAGCGCCCGCTGGGGATGTAATATTTTGATGTGGTTATTTTGATGTTGCCTCCGTAGGGAAGATCACGGGGTGTCTGTACTAATCCTTTACCGAAAGAGCGGTTTCCAATAATCACGGCGCGATCGAGATCCTGCAGGCCTCCCGCTACAATCTCAGAAGCAGAGGCCGAGCCGGTATCAATGAGTACCACTATGGGTATGATCTCATCCAAGGGCTGATTCTGTGTGTGATAGGATCTGTCCCATTGTTTTACCTTTCCTTTGGTGGCGACGATCTCTTCCCCTTTGGGGACGAACAGGTTCACCACGTTGACAGCTTCATCCAGGATACCACCGCCATTACCGCGCAGGTCCATGATGAGTGATGTAGCTCCTCTGTTCTTGAGCTCAGTAATAGTCTCTTTCACCCTGTCGGAGCTGTTGGTGGTGAAGCTGCCGAAATGAAAATAGCCGATCTTCTCTTCGATCATGTCGGCATAGGTGATAGGATCCATTTCAATCTTTTCCCGTTCGATGGATAATGTCTGCTGTTTCTTCTCTCCGGGACGTTGTATGGTCAGCTTAAGCAGCGTTCCCGGTATACCTTTCAGCTTGTCACTCACCTGTTTAACAGTAGCTTCGCGCATGTCCTCCCCATCGATCTCCAGAATGGCGTCTCCTGCTTTCAGGCCTGCTTTATCTGCAGGAAGTCCTTCGTAGGGTTCATTGATGATTACCTGCTCATCTTTGTAGGAGATGATCGCTCCGATACCGGCATATTCACCTGTCGTGAGAAATTGAAGATCACCCATATTCTCTTCCGAATAATATTCGGTATATGGATCGAGCCGGGTAAGCATATTGCTGATGGTTCCCTGCATAAGATTATTCACCTCGATGCTGTCCACGTAAAACATATCCAGCTCACGCAGCAGGGAATTGAAGATATCGATATTTTTGTTGATGTCATAATAACGCTGATTTTTGTCTTCAGCGGGCGTCTGTGCCACAGCGTTCATCGCAATGATTGCGACCAGTAACAGTAGTATACTTTTTCTCATATTTACTTATAATGCCAATATTTTTTATCATTTGTAGCAGCAGAAACCGCTTCCATACTTATTTCAGACAAAGAAACAAATTTTTTGCGAAAATGTCTCTTTCTTTTCGTTATATGTTCATAAATATCATGGGCAAAGCGGAATATATTTTTAACTTTGCATTCAAAAAATAAGATTGTAAGGTTATGCGTACCCTTTTCCGCTATATGTTCCTTCCTTTTGTGGTTGGGTTTATTATCTTTATCGGAACCTGCCTGGTAGGACCTGACAGTGTGCCAGATATGCCCCGGGGTATAGCATGGGACAAGGTGGTTCATTTTGGCATGTTCTTCCTCCTTTCTACTGTATCGCTTTTCGATTATTACAAACTGCACGAAGGAGATCCTTCCATTTTTCGATGGGTGTTATGGGGATTCCTGATTCCTGTGTTTTACGGCGGGGGGATAGAGTTACTACAAAAATATATATTCACATCGCGCAGTGCAGAGTGGGGCGACTGGATTGCTGATATTTTGGGCTCTCTGACAGCTACCATCTTTGCAATTATTTATCTGCAAAAAAGGAATAAATCAAGAAAAAATATATCTTTGTAATTGATAGATGGAATATGATTTGAAGAGGAAGCGTTTAACCGTATGGTGGAATCAATTGATTCGTTTCTCCTTAATTAAATAAAAATAATGCCTTATGAAGTACGAAGATTTAAAAATTCTTGATGAATTAAAAGAGAAAGGAAGTATTACCGAAGAGGAGTACAAGTGTGAAAAAGAAAAGATACTTAACGAAGCGGAGAGCTCCTCTGCCTACGCCAGCAGGAAGCCGTTGTTCGGATTGACTGAGAGCACTTACCTTATGCTTATGCATCTATCACAGTTCGCCGGATTCTTACTCCCTATTGCCGGATTCGTAGCACCCATTATTATGTGGATCACAAACAAAGAGAACAGTGCCAGCGTAGACCTGCACGGTAAGAACATCATCAATTTCATGATCAGCTACGCGATTTATGCAGCTGTTTTATGCATCACCATCATTGGAATACCTGTGGCAATTATCTTAGGTGTACTCTATCTCTTATTTGTTATATTGGCTTCGGTGAAGGCCAGCAATGGCGAATACTGGCAATATCCGCTATCGATACAATTTATTAAATAATGATTCAGGAACAGTTAGTTAATTATTCGAACGTGCAATTGAATCGCGATGAAAATATCATCCTGCGAAACGTTAACCTGACGGTAAACCGTGGTGATTTCCTCTATATCATCGGGAAGGTGGGATCGGGAAAAAGTACACTGATGAAAAGCATGTATGCTGAACTCCCCATTGAGGAAGGTAGTGCACGTGTGTTTGATTATGAACTTGGTACGATTAAGCACAGACTGGTTCCATTCTTACGCAGGAAGATAGGGATTGTTTTTCAGGATTTTCAACTGCTGATAGATCGTACGGTGGAGAAAAACCTGGAGTTTGTGCTTAGAGCCACCGGTTGGAAAAACAAAAGAGAGATCAAAGATCGAATCAATGAGGTGCTGGTGCAGGTGGGCATGCAGAACAAAACCTACAAGATGCCACACGAGCTGTCGGGTGGTGAGCAGCAACGTGTTGTAATTGCACGCGCCCTGCTTAATTCGCCCGCGCTCATCCTGGCTGATGAACCTACGGGTAATCTCGATCCTGAAACAGGGAGTCAGATTGTGTCGTTGTTGCAGCAGATCTCGGAGAAAGGTACCGCAGTAATCATGTCCACCCACAACTATTCCATTGTGCAGGCATTCCCGGGCAAGATTATGCGTTGTGACAATATGGAATTGGAGGAGATGCACAGTTAAGGCAATTCCTTCCTTTCCCTTCCTGCAACGCTCTATTTTTTCACTGCATCCGCCACTTCTATCTTTTTTTTTGTACCTTTGCACCTTTAAAAATTCAACATTATAAACAGTTCATGATCGTGGCTGATACAAAGTACATTTTTGTTACGGGCGGTGTTGTTTCCTCATTAGGAAAGGGAATCATAGCGTCGTCGCTCGGTAAATTACTGCAGGCAAGAGGATACAAGGTGACTATCCAGAAGTTCGATCCATACATCAACGTGGATCCCGGAACACTCAACCCGTATGAACATGGAGAATGCTATGTGACCATCGACGGGCACGAAGCCGATCTGGATTTAGGACACTATGAGCGTTTTCTCAATATACAGACCACTAAAGACAACAACATCACTACAGGTCGTATCTATCAGAATGTGATTCAGAAAGAACGCAGGGGTGATTATTTGGGAAAAACAGTGCAGGTGATTCCTCACATTACCGATGAGATCAAACGCAATGTGAAGTCTCTCGGAGTGAAGAAAAAGTTCGATTTTGTTATCACTGAAATTGGTGGTACGGTCGGAGATATTGAATCCACCCCATTTCTGGAGGCTGTTCGTCAACTTCGTTGGGAATTGGGAAAAAACTGCTTCTGTCTGCATCTTACTTATGTACCCTATATTGCCGCTGCCGGTGAGATGAAGACAAAGCCTACACAGCACTCTGTGAAAGAGTTACAGTCGCTGGGTATACAGCCTGACATGCTTGTATTGCGCACAGAACGGAAGCTGAACAAGGATATCCTGGATAAGGTTGCCCTCTTTTGCAATGTGGAGCAGGGCGCTGTGATGCAATCAATAGATGTTTCAACCATCTATGAAGTGCCTGTGATGATGGAGAAACAGGGAATGGATGAAATAGTGTTGCGCAAGATGAACATGCCGCTGGGTGACAGTCCCGATCTGGAAAGATGGAAAGCATTTCTTCAGAAGCGCAAGGATGCGAAGAAGGAGGTGCGCATTAAGCTTGTGGGCAAGTATGCCGAACTGCCGGATGCCTATAAATCGATCAATGAATCCCTCTCGCAGGCAGCCATCTACAACGACAGAAAACTGGTGCTGGATGTCTGTCATTCCGAAAAAATAACAGAGGAGAATGTGGAGGAGATACTGAGCAATGCCGACGGAATAGTCATTGCTCCGGGATTCGGACAACGGGGAATTGAAGGGAAGTTCATCTCTTTGAAGTAT
>JAENWZ010000101.1 GCA_016649795.1 Proteiniphilum sp.
CCCGAGCAGATGTCACGTGACAATGCCCGTCAGATGCTTCAGGCTATTGAGCAGGATGAGCAACAGACACAGGAAAAAGTGCAGCAGATAAAAGCGCAGGAAAGAGAACAACAGGCGGAAGATAACAGAAGAAAGAATAAAAACTGGTAAGCGCTGAGCAGTATATGAAACAGAAAGAGAACATACACAGACTTCTTCTACTCCTTGTTGTGTTGCTGACAGGCAACATAGCGATGACGGATGCCCAGGTGACCTTTAAAGCGTCAGCACCCGCATCGGTGGTGGAGGGAGAACAATTCAGGTTAAGTTATGTGCTGAACAGGGAAGGACGGTATCTTCGCCTGCCCGATATTCCCGGTTTCGATCTTCTTTTTGGACCAAGTACCTCCACCAGCTATAGCCAGCGAACAATTAACGGGAAGACCACCTCCGAGAGTTCTGTTACCTATACCTACATCCTGATGTCGAAAAAGGCAGGGACATTCACAATACCGGCTGCATCGATCACAGTGGATGGAAGCAACTACGAGTCCAACCCGCTGACAATAAAAGTGCTTCCTCCCGATGAAGCATCAGCGAAGGCTCCTGCTGCTGCCGGTAATCAAGCTGAGGAGCGTGCATCCTCCAATTCCGCAACGGCAACAGTCTCAGCCAGAGATGCATTTATCAGAGCCATCGTCTCCAAAGATAACATGTATGAGCAGGAGGGGTTTACAGTAACATTCAGGTTGTATACTACGCTTAACATTGTCAATTTCGGGAAGATTCAGTTCCCTGAATTCGAAGGATTTATGGTGGAAGAGGTTGAGGTTCCCGTGAATCAGCAACTTCAGATGGAACGATACAACGGAAGAAACTATTTTACTGCAGATCTACGGAAGACATTACTCTTTCCGCAACGTTCAGGAGAGATGACAATTCCGGCCGGGAGTCTCGAGATGGTCTTTTCTGTTCCGTCGGGAAGGAAAGTCTCCTCCTTCTTCGGTCCGCAGGAGGTGATGGTGGATGTGAAGAAGGCGATGAATACCAACCCGTTGACGGTGAACGTGAAGCCACTCCCCTCCAACAGGCCAGCAAGTTACTCTAATGCAGTGGGAGCATTCTCACTGAAGCCTGCCATCAGTGCCACGGAAACGAAAGCGAACGAAGCCATCACCCTGAAGCTGGAGATCTCAGGGACCGGTAACCTGAAACTTATCCGTAATCCTGAAGTGGCTTTTCCGGGTAATTTTGAAGTGTATGACCCTGCTGTTGATAACTCATTCAATGTTACCACTAACGGCTTGACCGGGATTAGAAGTATAGAATATATGGCTATTCCGCGTTATGAAGGTGATTACACCATACCCCCCGTGGAGTTCAGCTATTTCGATTTGAATACCAACAGCTATAAGACACTTACTACACCAGAATACAGGCTCCAGATTGCCAAAGGTGATCCTGGTAGTACAGCATCAAGGAATTATGTAAACCGACAGGATGTGAAAGTGGAGCAGGACATTCGTTTCCTTAAAACAGGTGAACCCTCTTATCTCTCGCGGAGCAATTTCTTAGCCGGGTCGCTTAATTACTGGCTCTGGTACATCATTCCTTTTCTCTTGCTGATCATCTACTATCTGTTTAACAGGAAGCAGGCCCGTGAAAACGCCAATGTGGCGCTGATGCGGAACAGGAAAGCCAACAAAATGGCTATCAGGCGATTGAAAGCAGCTGAGAAGTATCTTAAAGAGCATAACAAAGAGCGCTTTTACGATGAGGTGCTTCGTGCATTGTGGGGCTATTTTAGTGACAAACTATCTATTCCGCTGGCCGAGCTCTCGAAAAACAATATTGAATCGGAACTATCCGGATATGGTATCAGTGATGAGCTTGCAGGCAGGTTCATACATATCCTGGACAGTTGCGAATTCGCACGATATGCCCCGGCAGAAAGCAATGCAGAGATGGACCAGCTCTATCATGATACAGTGGTAGCTATCGGAGAAATGGAAAACAGATTAAAGAAAAAACATCTCTTATGAAATCGTTCAACCATATAATCCTCTTCCTGCTGCTCATCTCTTTTTCAATCAGAGGAGTATTGGCACAGGAATCAACAGATACAATTTCGGAAATAACAAGTGAAGCGGTACCGATCACTTCTGAGACCGTTTTGGAGAGGTTATCTGAGACAGCTTCAGAAGCATACAGGGAACAGGATTATGAAAAAAGCACAGCGCTTTACGAGGAGCTTGTTGCGAAAGGTATTGAGAGGGACAGGATCTCTGCAGAGATCTATTACAATCTGGGGAACGCCTATTTCAGAGACAATCAACTGGGAAAGGCTATTCTAAACTATGAGAGAGCGCTTCTGCTCGATCCGGGTGATGGTGATATCCGGCATAATCTGCGTTTCGCCCGAAACAGGACTGAAGATCGTATAGATACTGCCGGCAATCTTATCTTCGCCAAATGGTTCAACGCTGTAAGAAACATGTACAGCTCCAATGCATGGGCTGCTATAGGGATTGTGCTCTTTATTCTCTTTCTGGTATGTCTGGCTGTCTTTCTGTTTGTGCGATTCCTCTGGGCAAGAAAAACAGCATTTTACAGCGGAATTGTCCTGTTCCTCCTTGTGATTGTGACAAATATCTTTGCTTTCAGTCAAAAGAAGGAACGCATAGAGAGAGAATCGGCAATTGTGATGGTTGGTGCTGCAATAGTAAATGCCTCCCCCGATCTGAACAGCAATGAACTATTCCAACTTCATGAAGGTACAAAAGTGAAGATCAGAAACAGTGACAGGAACTGGTATGAAATAGAGATTGCCAACGGGAGTGTAGGCTGGATATCTATTGAAAACGTGGAAATTATTTGAAAATGACTTGATTATAATCATCGTATGAAAGAAGCTGTAGAGAGTATTCTTCCCCTGGAACGAGAGCTTTTTTTTGCATTAAACGGCAGTGATTCCCTCTTTCTGGATCAGGTGATGTGGACGATAAGCGGCAGGTTTGTATGGATACCTCTTTTTCTGTTTATCCTGTTTCTCTTTTTCTATAAGACTCCCCGGAAGGAAGCGTTGCTGGTAACTATTTTCTTTATCCTTCTCTTTGTGCTGAGCGATCAGGTCTCCTCATCGCTCTTCAAACCGCTCTTTGAACGCTTTCGTCCTACCCATCACCCCGACTTCAGAGAGCTGGTGGACACGGTAAACGGGTACAGAGGCGGCAGGTATGGTTTTATCTCAGGCCACGCCACCAACAGTTTCGGATTGGCTCTGTTTCTTTCCCTCGTCTTCAGGCACCGCCGTGTGACCCTTTTTGCACTCCTCTGGGCTACTTTAAACAGCTATACGCGGATCTATCTCGGTGTACATTTCCTGTCGGATATTGTGGCCGGAATGATCGTAGGGTTGTTCCTTGCATTTCTTCTATACGAGTTATTCATCTTGTTAAGAGAAAAGATTTTTCATCCTGCATCATCCAAAAAAAGAATACCGTATGACCGTAAACATGGAGAGCTATTATCGTCTTTCATACCTATTTACATTCTACTTCTGATTATTCTCAGTCCAATTCTGGCATCATTACCTCATTGAATAATTTCGTAAAAAAAGAAACGAGACATTTTCATAATTATTTTATGGAAATAGTTTGGAATATCTTTTTTTTTACGTAAGTTTAGGGCATCAAATAAATTCTAAACGTATTATCAACATAAAATAAAAGGCCATGGCAAGAACAATTACCTTTAATGATTTGAGAGAACTGAAAGACAAACTCCCCGATGGTAGTATCCACCAAATTGCAACGGAATTGGAGATGAAACCTGAAACTGTGAGAAATTATTTTGGTGGATACAATTACAAGGAAGGCAAGAGTGTAGGAATACATATTGAGCCGGGTCCAAATGGTGGTATTGTTGTTCTCGACGATACCACTATTTTTGATAAGGCGCTGAAAATACTGGGACTTGAAGATTATCCCGAACCTGATTCAGTTGAAACAGAAGAAGTAGAGTGAAATAACCAAAACCCAATTATTGAATACTTTAATGCTCGAAATTGGGTTTTTCCTTTGAATTAACCAAATACATCTCAGGCTAAAGCCAGCAGGTGTCCTAAAAGTAAAGAGTATGGAAAAAGATCATAAAGAGCAGGACTCACACGACGAGAAAATGGTAACCGTTGCCATTCACACGTATGAGAAAGCACACATATTAAAATCGGTCCTCGAATCGGAAGGAATCACCGCTGTCATCCATGGCATCAAGATGATTCAGCCGGTTATCCCGGGTAACGTGCGTGTGCGAATTAACGAGAGTGACCTTCCCAGGGCACTCCTTATTATTGAAAAGGTGGATTTCTCCTCACAGTTAGATAGTGACGAACTGAAAGAAACAAAAAAAGAGGTGCTGATACCGGTTGACTTCTCCGATTACTCCCTTACAGCTTGTGAGTTCGGTTTTCGTCTTGCACAAGATCTGGATTGTACGGTGATGCTCTTGCATGCCTTCTTTACACCTTTTTACCCAGCGTCTGTTCCTTTCGGTGATTCTTTCACCCTGCAGGCAACAGATAAAGACATTTACAAGGATGTAAAGGCCAAAACAGAAAAAGAGATGGCTAACCTAGTGAAAAAAATTGAGAATGAAATTACATCAGGATCTTTACCGAATGTTCCTTATAAAACAGCTTTGGTGGAGGGTCTCCCGGAAGAGGAGATTATTTCCTATTCAAAAAAAATGAAGCCTACAGCAATCGTAATGGGTACAAGAGGAAGGAATGCCAAGGATCTTGATTTGATCGGGAGCGTGACAGCTGAAGTGATGGAAGGATGCCGGACTCCAATTTTTGCTATTCCTGAAGGTACGACATTAAGAGGGCTCTCAGAGATGAAAAATCTTGTTTTTCTTACCAATTTTCAAGAACGGGAATTTAAAGCGTTCGACATCATGATGAAGTTTCTGAAACCATACCCCCTGAAGATTTATCTAGCCCACATTGCAAAAAAAGAGGATGTTTGGAATGAAATAAAACTATCGGGTATACAGAAACGTTTCTCCGAGTTGTATCCGCAATTGCAGACAGAGTATAAGCTGATTGATCAGAATGATGGGATGGAAGAGTCTCTTGAAAAGTTCGTCGAACAAAACAAGATTGACCTGATTTCGCTTTCAAGCTCGCGCCGTAATATCTTCGCGCGCATGTTTAACCCGGGCATCGCTAGAAGGATGCTATTCCATTCCGATACACCGCTATTGGTGATTAAAGGGATGTAGTTTTCAACATTAACCTGTAACAGCAAAAAAGGATCTCACTATTGAGATCCTTTTTTGTTATTGGACTTCTCTCTTTTATTGGATACCCAATTTTGTTTTTACCTGCGGTGTAATGTTTACAGCTGTGGGGCTGACATACACAATGGGCGATTGTTGGGTAGAGACATCGAAAACGAAGGTGTAGCTGTTTTCATCTCCAATTGCTTTGATCGCATCTGCAATTTTCTTGTTCAGAGGCTCAAGAAGCTGCTGTTGTAATTGCTGCATCTCCTGCTGGCTGTTTTGTACGTATACCTGATATCTTTCCTGAATCTGTGCCAGTTGTTTCTGTTGGTCCTGTTTTACTGTTTCAGAAGTAGAACTGGCTTTTTCAAACTCTTCTGACTTTTTGTTGAACTCATCTACCAGTGCCTGACCGTTCTTTGAAATCTCTTCCTGTTTGGTGGACAGTTGGGTTTCAATACCTGCTAATTCAGGCATCGCAGCAAAGATCTCTTGGGAGTTAAGGTATGCGATTTTGGCATTTTGTGCAACAGCCGCTAGTGGAGCCAGAGCAATAAAAAAGATTAATAATTTCTTTAACATGATGCTATTTGTAATTTATTATTTATAATTCCGTAAAAAACAGGATACAAAGATAATCTATTTATTTTTAATACCCTAACCTTGAAAGGACAAGGTCGCTAATATCTATGCTTGGCGAGGCAAAAATAATGGATGTGGCTGATGCTCTGTCCACCACAATTGAATAACCATTTTCGATGGATATATCTTTCACTGCTTCGTAGATATTATCCTGAATGGGTTTAATCAACTTTTCTTGCTGCTGAAACAATTCGCCCTGCGGACCGAAGTACTGGTTCCTGAGCACCTCAATAGCGTTTTCTTTGGCTACGATTTCATTCTCGCGTTTGGTTTTTTCATTACCGGCAAGAAACACAAGGTCCGCCTGATACTTCTTGTACATCGCGTTCACGACTTCCACCTCTTTGTCCACCTCACTCTGCCATTGCTGGGAAAGTACTTCCATCTGCTTGTTAGCGCTTTCATAGGCAGGGATTTTTTCAAGGATGTACTCCATATCTATCAGTGCATATTTCTGGGCGAAGCTGCTCCCAATGGTCAAAGCCATAAATAACCCAATAAAAAATAATGTCTTTTTCATACGATAATATTTTATTTTTTTACATTAGGGTCGTATGGAACTCGCAGATATCATGAACCCGTATGGAATAATGATCATACTCGCTTCATACGATTAAATATTTTCAATTCTGTTAATAGAGACAGTTTATCAACCGAAACGTTTAGAGTGGTGCCAATAAAGAATGTTAAAATGGTTGCGAGCTGTCTGTTTTGGTATCAGGTGAGATGTGAAATCGTATAAACTTCACGCACCCGGAAACCACTGTTAGAACTCCTGTCCAATAATGAAGTGGAACTGACTGCCACCTCTTTGCCTGCTACCTGTTCCGTAGACCGTATCGAACCCGTATGCCCAGTCAATACCCATTAACCCGATCATTGGAAGGAAGATACGTGCACCGACACCTGCAGAGCGCTTCAGGTCGAACGGATTGAGATCTTTTACGTTCAGCCATGCATTTCCCGCTTCCAAAAAGGCCACACCATAAATCGTTGAATTTGGTTCCAGTATAAAAGGATATCGCAACTCAACACCAAGGCGCGTATAGGCACGTGCCTGCTGCGCAATAGAGTTGTTTTCATAACCTCTTAACGCCACATTTTCGGTAGCGAAAGAGTTGGAATAGCCACTCATTCCGTCTCCACCCACGTCGAATGTTTCAAATGGGGTCAGTTTGTCCAAAGTATAGTGCCCTAAAACTCCAAATTCGACCCTGGTTGCCAGCACCGGTGTCCGTGTTACCGTAGAGGGAGTAAGCGGCGTGAAGGTGCGGATTTTCAGTTTCCATTTGTGGTACTCGTTCCATTTGTATTTTTCAGGATTACTGTATGCCATGTTTGCATAATCATTGTTATCCCACAGGGAGAAGGGAGGCGTAGCGCTTACACTTAGGGTGAATTGCGAGCCGGTTCTCGTGTAGATTGGATTATCGGTTGATACGCGCGATAAAGTGAATCCGAGGGTGACACTGTTACTCACCCCTGTCTGGAACGGGAATTGATTCCATGACCAGTTTTTTAGTCCGTAACGCTGATATCCCAGTTCAGCCATGAACTGGAAGTAATCATCAGGCCACTCAAGACGTTTTCCGTATCCCAACGAGAGACCAAGCATACTGAATACCTGATTCGGGTCGTAAGCATATTCCGTCATGTCCTGATAACCGCCTCCGTAGCCACCATAACCG
>JAENWZ010000048.1 GCA_016649795.1 Proteiniphilum sp.
GGAGTGTGATAATCGGGTAGGGATGCGTAACAGTACAGGCAGCTCCGTATTCTCCGACAAATCGAAAGCGTACCGTACCATATCGTATGTCTCCTGCTGGTTGGACGGTTCAAGGATGGGAATCATGGCGAACTTACCGTAGACGCGGCTGTCCTGCTCATTCTGAGAGGAGTGCATGGAGGGATCGTCGGCAACCACCACTACCAGTCCGCCCAGCACACCGGTAATGGAAGAGTTCATAAAGGGATCAGCCGCCACGTTCAGTCCCACATGCTTCATGCATACAAGGCTTCTTTTGCCGGCGTAGGACATACCCAGCGCTGTTTCATATGCTGTCTTTTCATTCGTTGACCACGCTGAGCGTACCGGTGCCTCTTCCGTTTGAGGTGAGCGTTGTATATACTCCGTAATCTCGGTAGAGGGTGTGCCCGGATAGGCGTACACCCCCGATATCCCCGCATCTAATGCCGCCTGCGCTATGGCTTCGGCTCCCAATAGTAGTTGTTTCTCCATTATTACTTAGCTGCATTATGCAGATTGCATATTCTTGCAAATATCTGTACGAATAATACGTTTTATTACAAAACGACTGTTTAAGATTGCAAAAATACAAAAAATAGATACTATAGGCTACATTTTCCTAAAGTTAGAATGTTTCTATATAACAGATCACAGGGAAGATGAAAGCATAAAAAAAACGAACCTCATTGAGATCCGCTTTCATAATAATTAGTTATTTACCTATTGAACGATCTGATCACTCCTTATCGCCTCTTTGGCTTTCTGTTCTGGGAGGGCGTTCAAGCAGCACCTTGCGTGACAGCTTGAATTTTCCTGTTCTCGGGTCTACGTCGATCAGTTTCACCTGGATCTTGTCACCTTCCTTGATGCCGGCATCTTCTACTCTCTCCAACCGTTTCCAGTCGATCTCTGAGATGTGGAGCAATCCGTCTTTTCCCGGAAGGAACTCGCAGAATGCACCATAAGGCATTACCGAACGTACAGTAGCTTCGTACACTTCACCCACTTCGGGTACAGACACGATGCCTTTGATCTTGTTCATGGCTGCATCAATTGAATCCTTGTTGGTGGCTGAAACTTCTACGCGGCCCTGGTTGTCGATCTCCTGGATGGTGATGATCGCACCGGTCTCCTCCTGGATACCCTGTATGATCTTTCCACCCGGCCCAATCACGGCACCGATATAATCTTTCGGAATCATGATCACCTCGATACGCGGGGCATGCGGCTTCAGATCAACACGTGGTTCGGAGAGGGTCTCCATCATCTTGCCCATGATATGCTCACGGCCGGCTTTGGCTTGTGCCAATGCTTTCTCCAGGATCTCGTAGGAGAGTCCGTCCACCTTGATATCCATCTGTGTGGCAGTGATACCATCTTTGGTGCCGCATATCTTGAAGTCCATATCTCCCAGGTGGTCTTCATCACCCAGAATATCGGAAAGAACAGCAAAGTTTTGTCCTTTGTTCTCAGAGATCAATCCCATGGCAATACCGCTCACCGGTTTAATCATCTGTACCCCTGCATCCATCAGTGCGAGTGTTCCTGCACAAACGGTAGCCATAGATGAGGAGCCGTTCGATTCAAGGATATCAGATACTACACGTACCACATAGGGATATCCCTGCGGGATCATCCTTTTAAGTGCGCGGTGTGCCAGGTTCCCGTGACCTATCTCACGTCGACCTGTTCCGCGTTGCGGACGTGCATCGCCTGTGGAGAAGGGAGGGAAGTTATAGTGGAGTAGGAAACGGTCTGTGCTGTGATTCAGCACATCGTCGATAATCTTCTCATCCAGTTTCGTACCCAGTGTAACAGTGGTGAGTGATTGTGTTTCACCACGTGTGAAGAGGGCCGATCCGTGAGGACCGGGAACGAAATCTACTTCGCTCCAGATGGGGCGTATCTCAGTTGTTTTCCTGCCGTCGAGACGTTTACCCTCATCGAGGATAGAGCGGCGCATTGCCTCTTTTTCCACATCGTGGTAATATTTGCCGGCCAGTGCAGCTTTCTCTTCGCGTTCCTCTTCGGTCAACGCTTCAAGGAACGCTGTCAGGATGGCTTCAAAAGCCTCTATGCGTTCATGCTTGTTGGGGTTCTGTGATGCAGCTACTACGTAAGCGGGCTGATAACATTTGTCCCATACCAGTTTGCGTAGCTCTTCGTCCTTTTCTTCGTGACTGTAGGTACGTTTGACTGTTTTACCCGCCATCTCGGCCAATTCCATTTGCGCCTGGCAATGTTTCTTGATCTCTTCGTGGCCAAACTTGATCGCTTCGAGCATCTCTGCTTCGGAGACCTCACTCATCTCCCCTTCCACCATCATGATGTTGTCGAGGGTGGCACCCACCATTATATCGATGTCGGCTTTTTCAAGCTGTTTGAAGGTGGGGTTGATCACGAACGCACCATTGACGCGGGCTACACGTGCTTCGGAGATAGGTCCGTTGAAGGGTATATCGGATACCGCAAGTGCTGCGGATGCTGCCAGTCCGGCGAGCGCATCAGGCATATCTTCGCCGTCGGAAGAGAATAGGATGACGTTCACAAAAACGTCGGCATGGTAATCATCGGGAAAGAGCGGACGCAATACACGGTCAATTAACCGGCTTGTAAGTATTTCAGTGTCAGAAGGTCTCCCTTCGCGCTTCATAAATCCTCCCGGAAAACGTCCGAAAGAGGCGAATTTCTCTTTGTAATCAACCGATAAAGGCATAAAATCTGTTCCAGGGGTTGCATCTTTGGCGGCGCAAACGGTCGCCAACAGCATCGTGTTACCCATACGAAGGGTCACGGAGCCATCGGCCTGCTTTGCCACCTTCCCCGTTTCGAGCGTGATCGTGCGTCCGTCAGGCAACTCGATACGCTTAACAATTGGATTCATCATAAATTATTTGTAATTTTTTTCTTTGTATAAAATCATACAAAGTTAATATAATGTTTTGATTTTTTGTCTGATCAGTTCTATAAATTATTGAAACGACTGGCCTTGGATGGTTCCGTTTGGAGTATCACTTGCGTTGATTTGCCTATTTAATACGGTAGCTCAATGAAAAGTTCATCATAGGCCACAATTTCAGGATGTTTTGCGAAAAAGGAAGTTCCATCTCTTCCGCCATTCTGTCGATCCACTCCTGGCCTTCTTCATTCACATTCCTGCTTTCCAGTACATATTTACCCTGATACACCATTCCCAGTTCAAATCTAAAGCCCACGCGATTTTTGGGTATGGTTCTTCCCAGGCCAATTCCGAAGTAGGGCTTAATGCTATTCCCCATAAGCAGCTTGCCGTCAAAGCTGCCGTCATCATTGGGACTAATAACGATATCTTCGTATTTGTATTCCGGCTTTTCCCCCAACTGTTGTTCCAACTCCTGGTAGTTTCTAATCAGCCCATTTGCTTTTGTCCTGTTTGCTCCGAGGTAAAAGCCTCCGGTGAGACTGAAAATGCTATTTTTTACAGGATAGTAGTCAAGAAGAACTTTAAAATTGGGGAAGATGAGACTCACTTCACTGATTTCACCTTCAACCGTTACATCATATCCTTCAGGATGATCAGCTGTTGCCTCAAATGTGATTGCGTCATCATGGGTATAGGAGATATAGTCAAAACCTGTTCTCAATTTGAGATGAGGATTGAGTGATGTTGCTCCCTGAACACCTACTCCGTATAAACCGGCATTGATGCCGACTGCCCAGCTTTCAAAAGAACCTTCTTGAGCTTTTGCTGAAACAAGGATGATCCCACTTAAGAAGAAACCTATTAATTTTTTCTGCATAATGAATTGAATTAAATTAAAATTAACTATTAAGCACAGAGGTAAATCACGTAATCAAATGTTTAACAAATAACGTATAATTTATGTTTACAAACATCTACAAATATTCACAAAAAAATAGCATTGTAATGCATCATTGTTCTCTGTTTCGATAAGGGAGAAGATGTCATTGGATAAACGCTTTGAAAGTTGATTATCAATATTGGCTCACTGATAGGAGCACAGGTAAAAAAGAGGGTGAAATCACGTTGTGATACACCCTCCTCTGTCCGACAAAGAAATTAAGTAAATCATCTCCTTTGAGATAAAGGACTCAGTTGTTATTGAAAATGTTTAATTCTTTCTCGGAAAGATATCATTATTATAGGCCACATAACGAATTGGTACAGGCGGATCATCCCGGTGATAGTTTAGTTAATGAGTCCCATCCTGTGGAGTTCCCCGAAAATACAGAATTAGTCAAGAGTCTTTACTCGTTTACCGTGTGCCACCCGATAAACCTTCCAACCTTAAGTGTGGTGTTTTTTTGCCACGCACTGATAGAGCAAACGGTTGCGACTTAAAAAAAGACAATGAATGTATGTGTTGCCCCTTGTTTGCCTGTTCCTGTCATCTGTAACTGGAAAAAAGAGGATACCCCTACGGGTACCCTCTTTAATAGATTTACCAATCAAAACTTATTCAGGTTTCACTGTTACGGTATCGGCTGTTTTTGTTATCTCAGCAAAGGAGGTAACAAATTTCACCTTCACCGTAGCCACATTCTGTTCTGACTGTAACTGTGTACCGGCATTATCCCAGGTAAGTAGACTTTGCTTGTTATAAGCATTACCGCCCGCTTTAGAGATAGTGAAATACTGTGTTCCGGGAGTTAACTCGTAGAACAAACCTAAAACAGCATCTGTGATATCCACAAAATCAGTTGCTACGACAGTGGTAGCTGAATTTGTTGTTTCGGCAATACCCTTATTCACAATTCTCTTGCCTTTGAAAGTGACAATGTAGTTATCCATGATATCTTCCGTATCGGCAGTGCCATTTAATTTGTCAATCAACTGGAAGTCAATAGGTGAAGCGTATACAATTGCAAACGGATTCACGAAATGAACTTTGAAGTCGAATATGTCACTTTCAGTGTTGGGATAGGTTGTCACAAACTGCATGTCATAGACTCTTTCAGGCGTAGTCAGTTTCGTTGTCAGATCCATTAACTGTCCTGATGTTGGTGCTGTACTTGTTCCAAGTGCGGCATCAATTGTTGCAGCAGCAGCAGGAGTCAGTTGTGCGCCTGTCTGAGCAGGTACGGTTATCTTGAATTTGAATGTGTGTGTAGCTCCATCAATCTTGTTGACCGTTGTAGCAGCAAATACATCTCTATAAGCCGATGTGCCAAATGCAAATGCTTCACCAAGATAGAGTTGCATCAGATAGTTGCTGCCGGAATTCATCCCTTGCGTCATAATTTCTGTCGGTGATCCGTTGTAACGATAACCGGCAAGAATTGTTTTATCCAGGGTTGGTTTCACAATATTGTAGGTGAAAACAAAGTTCAATACCGGATTAGCTGGGTCTACCGGAGTAATTGTATACTTTACAGTAGTCGAGCCGAACTTGGCAAGTGGTGTGATCTGATATTTCAATGCATAGGAGTCCACATCAGGAGCATTGGCTGATTCTACTAAATTACCCATACCTTCGTCAACCGGTACAGCTGTCATCGTCGCTGAATTATAAGCTGTCTGGAACTGATTGTGTGACATTCCGAGCTCAGTATAGATCTGGTTCATTCTCGTCCAAGTTACAACAATATCCGTTTTGTTGTCAGCAATTACTGGTAGACCTTTGAAGAGGTTAGCATACTGAATCGTTCCACCATCGAATGTATAGGTCTTAGGTGTAACCGGTATTGGTGCGCTGCTTACAATTTTGAATTTAATAAAAGCGGTTGCCAGTACTGCATTGTTAAGTGTGCTTTTCAGCGTCACCTTAATCAATGGGCGTCTGTCAATGGCTGCAGTTCCTTGCAGTACGGTTAACTTGCTTCCATTCAATGAGACAAATGCATTTTGATCTGTTACTCCATCGAGGCCGCCATAGTTTGTAATTTTAGAAAATTCAAATGCATAGTCGGTAAAACCATAATCTTCAAATTTCTTTTTTGTTCCTGCGGGTAATGGAAGTGTGGTAGCCCAAACATAATCCAATAGCTCAACATCTTCGGCTGTATAAAGAAGATCTTCATGATCATTGGCATCCGTGATGGCAGGTGATGTAGTCCTGTAATCAGTGAATGCAGGCAATTTGGCGTTGGAGATCGTTGCGTTGTATTGCACCGGAACCACTTTCACATAATCAGAAGTAACTACCTTTGTATCGGTTCCTTCAGCACTGGAAGCCTGTAGTGCCAGCACTCTGTCATCTCCCATAGTAGGTTCTGCCCAGCTTGCAACCTGCAGACCAAACTCACCCCAGCCGTTTTTATCTGTAAAAGATTTAACGGTGAAGATGTTCGGATTGTCCGAATTGGGAGCAGAACGGAATTTTACAGAGTTAGCGATGTAATTCCATGTGGTTTCAGATAAATCTGCTGTCGATGGATTGAATCTGAAATTCAACTTCAGGGCAGTCTGGAATGTAGATTTAACTGTGCTTGTACCGAGTACGCCGTTGATGTAACCCAGATCAATCACACCCACACCATCTTCCATTGTGTTGGGAGCAAACAATAATCCGGAGAGAACTCCTTTACCCAATACAACGGGGCCTGTAGCACCTTCTACATTGTACAATGTTACCACACCATTCTCATAAACGGCAGTAATGGTTCCAGTTGGTAACCATGTCTGGGTAGTGGCTTCGTCTACTGTACCCTCTACCTTGTGCCAGAAACCGTCGGCATGGGGATAGTAAAAAGCACCATCAGCACCGTCAGCACCATCAGCACCATCAGCACCGTCAGCACCGTCAGCACCATCAGCACCATCAGCACCGTCAGCACCGTCAGCACCATCAACACCATCAACTCCCTGAGCAGCAAGACCGGTGTCTACACCATCGATAAACCAGTTACCATTCTGGATAGTAACAACTGTACCATCAGCGCCATCAGCGCCGTTAGTACCGTTAGTACCGTTAGTACCGTTAGTACCGGCAGGACCAGCAGTACCAGTGGCACCAGTAGCACCGTTGGTAACGTCGTAAGTCTGACCGTTGCTAAGGGTAATTTTGATACCATTAGTAATCGGTGTTACGCTTGTAATGACAGCACCTCCCTGAACAGCTGCGTTCACAGCGTCCACGGTTGCCTTCAATGATGTAATCTGTGACTGAAGATCAGTAATGTCATCATCATAATCTTTACATGATGTAAATGTCACTAATGTGCCAATTACTGCAAAGATAAATAACTTAAAAAATAATTTTTTTTTCATACATTCATAAATTTAAAAATAATACATTAAAATATTTAACTAAGTGTGCTCTATTTGTTTAAAACTGTTTTTTCCTTTTTATCCATAAAGCATATGTCTGCCATTGTAGCCTTGTGTCAATTAACTAAGCTGTTTTTCTGATGATAGCATCTGTATCCAATTTTTTTCTCTTATGTCCATTTCTTCTTCAGGATCAGAGACTTCATATTCGGGAATATATCTGACTTCTACGGAGCCAAATTCAATCAGATCCTCTTCATTGCTGAATTCCATACATACTTTCAGCAAAATGCTTTTTTTTACCACCACATGACAGACAGTGCTTATGATGCAGGATGAAGGAATTGTTTTCTCAATAATTTCGTTGTGGACCACCGTTGCGGAAACAGGATCTCTTTGTTCAACCAGGCGGATACGAGATACATAATTTTGAATGCCTGTTTTCTTATAGGCTATCATAATATGCGTTATAAGGCTCCATTTGGGAATGGGTAGCATCATATATATCCATTTATTATCACCCGCCTTCGTTGAAGAAACCTGTACACTTGGGTGTAAAATAAACGGATAACCTATCTGGATGGTAGGATCGCCGGTTACAAAACCCACTCCGTGAAGCATGAGTGTTTGCTCTTTAGGTACATTTTTTCTAGAGAAGTGCTTATTAAAGTCAGCCATTTGTCTTGTAATTCAATTGAATATTCGGGTAATCGTATATAATAATCCTTCACATACGCTAAACCCATATCATGATTACTCTGATTTTTCGAAATTTATTTTTTGCAACGTTTTCTTAAATTCGGGTGAAGGGGTGAAAACTACACGCATATTTTTTACATTGTCACCCGTGAAATTATCCGGAGTGTTCACACCTTCACTGGATAGTGAAAGTCGTAGCGTACCGAAGTTGTTTAGATTTACGCTGTAACCTTCTATCAAGTACTTCGGTATCTCATCAACCATGTTCTCAATTACGTTCATTACGGCGCCTCGTGTAAGAGATGATTTGTCGGCAATCCCTTTGCTTAACTGGTAATTGTTTATTGTTCCTGCCTTCACCGGACTGGCATACCATTTGCGTTGATTCTCCGGTTCAAGCGGATTAGCTTTTTGTATAAGTCTATACTTCATAGATGCATTTTTTTATATTTGTTATTTGTTATCTTTACCAGTTTAAAGAGCCTTCGTCCTTTTTGTTGTAATAGATTGATAGTTACCTCTGTTTTGACAAATATCTCATTTTTGTTGCGCTTGGAGCATTTTCTTTGACCTTATATCGTAAATGCTGTGACCGTTTACCGTTTTTATCGGATTTTCCTTTTTTCCTAACTCCGTACGTTTAGAGATTTTGAGGTGTCCGTTTGACCGCCCTTTTTTATTTCGTTCACAAACATACGCTTTTCTATATATTGCCGTTAGGACTTATTTTGTGAAATATAGGACAGAACACGCTTTAACATTTAGCGTTATTAGCATTCATTGCGCAATAAATTCAATTTAATGCATGATACAGAGATGAATACCAATGCTGATTGTTTTTTTTTGATACAATTTTTTAGCGTGTTTTATGAAAAAATATGTAAGAAGCGGGTTTTTTTGATTAAAGTGAGGAAAGATGAATAAACCGGAACTTACCCTTTATGGCTGCAATTATTCATTATTATGGACGGTACACTGTTTACTATTTTGGAGGGAGTCGTTTGTATTGAGTAGGGGTAACTCCTGTCTGTTTTTTAAATATGCGGGAAAAATAGTTAATGTCATATATGCCACATTCTGCAGCCACTTCACCTATCGTTTTATTTTGTGAACCCAGGATTTTTTTCGCATGGGTTAATTTTACCTGTAAGATATATGTAGAGGAGGGATATCCCGTTGTAGCATTTAGTTTTTTGTTGAGCTGTGACATGCTGATGGCCAATTCCTCGGCTAGTTTTTTCGGTGAGAACTCCGCGTTTTTCATTTCACGATAAATAATATCAGTTACATGTCTCAGGAATTCGACGTTCATATTGCCATTCGATTCCGTTTTTTCATCTTTTAAAACGGTCCTCCGGTATTTTTCTTTCAACAGATGGCGCGACTCAAGCAAATTGACAACACGCACTTGTAGCTCTTCAGCATAAAACGGTTTTTCGAGATATCCATCGGCCCCGTTTTTTGAACCTTCTAATACATCTGTCTTTTTGTCTTTTGCAGAGATGATGATGACGGGTATGTGATTGAGCAGGAAAGATGCCTTCATCTCTTTACATAATTCAATACCGTTCTTTTTTGGTATTATAATATCGGTGATCACTATATCGGGCATATGTTCATTGGCCATTTCCAATGCTTGCACACCATTATTGGTATATAGAATTTTATACTGCTCCTCTTTGAACATGGATCTGATATAATGTGCAACATCTTTGTTGTCCTCCACCAACAAGATGGTTGTCCGGGGATCGTTTTCAATTGATATGGAGGACGAAAGATCTTCTTTTTCCGTTAGTAACATTTTTTTCAGGAGTTGCAGATGATTATTCTTATCGGGCAACCAAAAGGAGTATAACTGTTTTTCGTTTCTAAGCAAAGGTAGTTCTACCGTGAACGTAGATCCTTTTTCCTCATCGCTTTCCACGTGGATCTTTCCATTCAGCATTTCTATCAGTTGTTTTGTAAGAGATAATCCTATTCCATTACCCGTTTGATCATTTTTTGCACGACCTTTGTAGAATAACTCGAAAATGTGAGGGAGATCCGCTTTGTCTATACCTTCCCCCTGATCAACCACTTTTATCAATAACTTTTTCTTATTGGTTTTTTCCAGAATCAGAAATATTTTGGAGTCCTCACTGCTGTATTTGATGGCATTGGACAGAAGGTTCTGCAATATTTTGCTGAGGTAGTCCGGGACGAAGTCGGATATTATCTCCTTTTCATCAGTGAAGAAAATCAACTCGATCTCTTTTTGTTTTGCATAGATGCTGAATGTTTCAGTAACCATTTCAACAAAGCCTATAATATCACCGGTTTTCCATTGCATCGTCTTGCTTGCAACGGGTAAATTGACCACATCCAACAATTGGTTTACCAGATCGGACAGATTCCGTCCTTGCCGCTCAATAGCGGTAAGATAGGTGAGTGAGTTATTATGAGAAAGGTCTTTTTGTTCCCGCAATTGCTTGCTCATTCCTAAGATGATGGTAAGCGGAGTCCGGAATTCATGGGTAATTTGTGAGAAGTAATTGCTGCGCATTTGCTCACAATTCTCCAGCATTTGATTACGCTTTGTTCGTTGTATATATGCGTAAAGCAATAATGCAACCTTCAAAACGAGGATAACTATCAGTACAATAAAAACTGTTCTTCCGTCTGAATTCCCCATCTTGAATTGAAAATTCAACAAATGAATGAGAAAAAGAATCATATTTTACGCGCAATATAGATTATAAATAGTAATTGCCGAGAGTCAGGATAAAATTAAAAGCTACTGCACTTCATCCGGCAAATGGTTTCACAAAAGAATACTGCAATATAACGGTTATTTCAATTCCAAACCACTCTATTATTAAGCTAAAAACAGACAAAATAATTCCGAAAGGACGGAAGAGTTATTTTTAATTATATTTAACGCAACTTTTTTAAGTTACCTAAAATCCGCAAGCAAAAAATTTAGGGAGGTCGTTTGGGTTGATTTCATCTTGTTTCTTCATTTTTTTCATTCAATCCTATATAAACACCTAGGATTTTGAGCAAAGTAAGTAAAAAATTATAGAAAAATTGAGCAA
>JAENWZ010000022.1 GCA_016649795.1 Proteiniphilum sp.
ATCCCTGCTCTTTATGAAACAGAGAAGCACCTGTCTGTCAGGAGTGACCTTGCCTGATGAGTTGCAGTCAACTGATCCCCAATATTTGCGCAGCATGGTTCTTTGTGTCTACACTACGTCCTTCGATGATGTGGCTGATGATGCCAGATTCATCTACAAGGAAAGTGGTGCGTACTGTTCCCATGAATTTTTTCCCCATCATCGATTTTTCCCGCCACACGCCAAATTTCTCTGCCAGCTTCTTGTCGCTGTCCGCAATCAACGGGAAAGGGAGGGAGTATTTATCGATGAATTTTTTATGCGATGCCTCACTGTCGACGCTCACACCCACAATCTCATAACCCGCTCCCCGCAGTTCGGCATAGCCATCGCGCAGGCTGCATGCCTGTGCTGTGCATCCGGGGGTGTTATCTTTCGGATAGAAATAGAGTGCCATCTTTTTACCGGCGAAGTCGCTCGCTTTTACAAGATTTCCGTTTTGATCGGTACCTAAATTTTCAGGTAATATATCGCCAATATGTAATGCCATTGATTTTTAAAATTGGTTTAGTTTTCAAAGATATGAAAAATAATCAGATGAAGAGAAAAGTATAATCGTCTATTTTTATACAAGTTGATATATACCTCCCGGCAGTGATTCCACAATATTTTTCATCTCCATTTCGAGCAGTGTTAGGAAAAGTTCTGTCACCGGGATATTGAGTTCAATGGCAAGGGTGTTCACCTGCATCGCTCCCTTGTTGTTGAGGGTGTTGAATACCTTCTCCTCATCTCCGGAAAGCTCCGGGAATAGTTCTTTCTGCACGGGGAGTGCCGGTTTCGTCTCCTGCTCCCATCCCATATGAGAGAGGAAGTGATCTGTACTGCGCAACAACACTGCTTGGTTGTCGGAGATCAACTGGTTGCAACCGGTAGACATCTTGTCACGAATACGTCCCGGTAGTGCAAACACTTCCCGGAAGTAGGAGTTGGCAATATCGGCTGTAGTGAGTGATCCTCCTTTCACGCCTGATTCTACCACTACCACTGCGTCGGCCATGCCTGCGACGATACGGTTTCGTTTCACAAAATTGTGTCTGTCAGGATTGGTATCGCTGGGAAACTCAGTGAGCAGTGCCCCTGTTTTCAGCATATCCACCGCTGTCTGGCGGTGCAGTGACGGGTAGATGCGGTCCAGACCATGTCCCAGCACCGCAACGGTGGGTAAACCGTTTTGCAGTGCAGCCCTGTGGGCGCAGATGTCTACCCCGTATGCCAGTCCGCGTATAATTAGGATATCAGGTAGTTTTACCGAGATCTCTTTAATGAACTCCTTGCAGTACTCCTCTCCATACCTTGTGGCGTTACGTGTGCCTACAATGCTGATTACCTTTTCGCGGTTCAGGTCGGTGTTGCCTTTGGCATAAAGCAGAAGCGGTGCGTCGATGCATTGTGTGAGACGTTGCGGATAACGTTTATCGGTAAAAAAGAGAAGTTGAAGGTTGTTTTTGGAGACGAATTCCAGCTCTTTCTCAGCCCGTCTCATCACCTCGGGGTTGCGTATCTCTTCTATGGCTCTTCGTGAGAGGCGGGGAATGGCTTCCAGTTTACGGCTGCTCTCTTTAAAAACAGCCTCCTCATCACCCACAACCTGCATCAGATTACGGGCATGCATCACACCCACGCCTTTTATCTGCGTGAGCGCTATCCGGTATAAAGATTTGTCGTTCATAATCAGCTCTCAGCTTTCAGTGATCAGTGATCAGTTCTCAGCGTTCAGTTCTCAGCGTTCAGTTTTCAGTTTTCAGCTATCACCGGTTAGCTTTCAGCAGTCAGCTTTCCCGATATTATCAGAGGTAATCTTTGAATGCTTTGTCGAAAAGGTCCGGGTTCGACAGCTTACCGTTTACCAGATTGACCACCTCAATTTTTGCTTTGGCACAGATAGCGTTATCCGACAGCCGGATAATCTCCTGATGGAAGATGTACTTCACTCCTGATTTTTCGATACTGGTGACGGTACATCTGAACTGATCCATCCCAATCAGAGGCACCTTATAGCGAATCTCCACACGGGAGACCACCGCATCGATGCCTTTAAGATGCAATTGATAAAAATTCAATCCCACCTTCTCCAGAAAATCGTGACGCGTTACTTCGAAATAGTGCTGATAGTTGGCGTTGTTCACATGCCCCTGCGTATCGCACTCATAGTCGCGTACTCTCAATATGTTTTCAAAAATCGGTTCAGCCATCTTATTTTTCTCTGGTTTCTATTTTTTTGTTCAATTCTTCCAATATATTCATATCATTGATGTCTGCCTGTTCTGCATCGATTTTTTTGCGGCGTGTGTTGAAATCATTGTAAATTCCACGCACCTTTTCTTCCATTTCTTTGTTCGAAATTTTTCCGCTGTCGGACAAAACTTCTTTACCCTGAAATTGCAGAAGTGCGTTCACGTTATTTTTCCAGAAAACTATCGTGAGATCTTTTTGCTCTTTTACGCGTAACTCCGCCGACTCTAGAAATACCGTAACCAATCGGTTGAGCGAATCGATTTCGTCTTTCTGCAAATAGTTTTTTGCTATTGTAATATCGCCAATCCGAACGATGTTGCCTTTCCAGGAATTCAGCCCCATATTCGGCTCCGTGGCGTCGGCTCTTGCCGTGATTAATTCAGCTGTGGTTTGTTTGGTTACTGCAAACAGCAATTTATTTTGAGTTTCGGCAAAGAACATTTGGGTAGCCTTGTCGGTTTTATCGTAATCGCTACTCAAACTGAAAAGATCGCGCAGTTTTTGGTAAAATCGTTTTTCAGAAGCGCGGATATCTCGGATTTGTTCGAGCAGTTCATCGAAGTAATCAGGTCTTCCATCGGGATTCTTCAATCGTTCGCTATCCACCAAAAAACCCTTGTGAAGATATTGTGCCAAATTCCTACCCGCCCATTGCCGGAACTGTGTTCCGCGCTTGCTCCGCACACGGAACCCTACAGCCATAATCATTTCCAGGGAATAGAAAATAACACGGTATTGTTTGCCATCAACGGCAGTTGTCAAGTATTCCTTGACAACTGAAACGTAGTTCAACTCCTTTTCTTTCAGTATATTTGCTATGTGGAGACTGATGTTTTGTTTGGAGGTGGCAAAAAGTTCCGTCATCTGATTTTGGTTCAACCAAACAGTTCCGTCATGGGCATAAAGCGCTACATGCGCCTTGCCGTCGGCGGTGTTGTAAAGAATTATATTTTGGTTTTCTTGGGGCATCTATTTGTTTTTGTGCGGACAGAGATGCACTTCACTATCATTGGTTACTCCCTTTTCTTTTTGCAAAGTCTCATCCTTGAATTACCGTGTTTTCAACCACTCACGGGCGTTCACGAATGCCTCCATCCAGGGTGTGACATCATGCTTCCGGTAGGCAAACGGATAGTTTGCGTTCTGCCAAGGGAAGATAGTCCGTTCCAGGTGAGGCATCATAGCCAGATGACGACCGTCGCGGGAGCAGACGGCAGCAGTAGCATAATCGGAGCCGTTGGGGTTGCCGGGATATGCATCGTACACATATCTGGCCGAGATGTTATAGGTCAATTCGGGTTGAGGCAGCACGAAGCGCCCTTCACCGTGAGCCACCCAGATACCCAGTTTCGTGCCTTCGAGCGATTTGAACATCACCGACTCGTTCCTGGGTATCTCCACACTTACGAAGGCCGATTCGAACTTGTGTGAGAGGTTATGCTCCATCTTTGGATGGCTCTCACCCATTTCGGGGTAGATCATACCCAGCTCCATCAGCAGCTGGCAGCCGTTGCATATACCCAGGCTGAGTGTCTCCTCCCTAGCGTAGAAGTTCTCGAGTGCTCTTTTCGCTTTCTCGTTGTAGCGGAAGCCGCCGGCCCATCCTTTGGCTGAACCCAGCACGTCGGAGTTGGAGAAGCCGCCGCAGAAGACGGCAAACTGCACATCATCCAGTGTCTCGCGTCCCGATGTGAGATCGGTCATATGAACATCCTTCACATCAAAGCCGGCCAGATAAAGTGCATAGGCCATCTCACGCTCTCCGTTGGTTCCTTTCTCGCGAATGATCGCGGCGGTGAGCCCTGTTCTCTCTTTCCTGTCAGGGCCGAGTCCCAGGTCTTCCATTCTACCGGTGAAGGAGGGGTTGAAGCCGAATTGCAATGGCTGCTGTTTATAGTTCCCGAAACGTTGTGCTGCACATGTTTCGCCACTCTGCTTCCTGTCGAGAAGGTAAGAGGTGTTGTACCACACATCGCGCAGTTGATCTATATCGAATACCTGCCGGAATTCATCTTTGGCAATAATCAGCTTACGTTCCTCGATGGGGCGTGCCACGATGGCAAATCCCACGCCGTAATCATCGAGGATCTTCTCCACCAGTCGGTGATGCTTCACCTGAACAAGCACTCCCGGGTTTTCCGAGAAGAGTATCTTGATAAGGTCGGCATGGCGTATTTTGTCGAAGTGTGCTTCCAGTCCTCCCTGCGGGTTGGAGAAACACATCTCCAGCATGGTGGTCATCATCCCTCCGGCGGAGATATCATGTCCGGCGAGGATCAACCCGCGGCTGGTAAGCTCCTGGATCGCTGCGAAAGCATTTTTGAAGTATTCGCCGTCGGTCACTGTGGGCGCTTCATCGCCTACCTTACTCATCGTTTGTGCAAAGGCCGATCCTCCCAGTTTAAACGTATCGTAGGAGAAATCAATGTAATAGAGATAAGTTCCTTTAATGTAGGCCAGTACCGGGGAAACGATTCTGCGGATATTCTTCACCTCTGCTGCAGCGGAGATGATGACCGTTCCGGGAGAGAAGACTTTGTCATCTCCATATTTTTGTGTCATGGAGAGTGAATCTTTTCCTGTGGGAATGTTGATACCCAGGTCACAGGCGAAATCGGAACAGGCTTCCACCGCCTTGTAGAGACGGGCATCCTCACCCGGGTTGCGGCAGGGCCACATCCAGTTGGCACTGAGAGAGACGCTTTGCAGCCCCTCCGCCAGTGGAGCGAAGACAATGTTGGTGAGCGCTTCGGCAATCGCCATCACCGATCCTGCGGCCGGGTCAATCATCGCTACCTGTGGGGCATGCCCGAGTGATGTAGCTATCCCTGCATATCCTCTGTAGTCGAGTGCAATCGCTCCGCAGTCGCTCAGCGGCAGCTGTATCTCACCCTGGCACTGCTGGCGGGCAATCTTACCCGTTACGGAGCGGTCCACCTTGTTGGTGAGCCAGTCCTTGCAGGCTACCGCCTCCAGCTTCAGCACGTTCTCGATATAGGTACCCAGCTGATTCGGATTATACTCCGGAGCAGTGTACTCTTCCTCCGTGGTGCTGTCTTCCATGATGGTGGCCGGCGGTTTCCCGAAGAAATCCTCCAGCTGCATATCGATGGGGTTGACACCCTCGCTGTTGCGGAAGGTAAATTTCATGTCGCCGGTAGTTTCACCCACCACGTACATGGGGGAGCGTTCGCGTGAAGCGATCCGTTCTATCCGTTCGATATCCTCTTTCTTCACCAGCAGTCCCATCCGTTCCTGGCTCTCATTTCCGATGATCTCTTTCGCGGAAAGAGTCTTATCGCCGACAGGCAGTTTGTCAATGTCTATCACTCCGCCGGTCTGCTCTACCAGCTCGGAGAGACAGTTCAGGTGACCGCCTGCACCATGATCGTGTATGGATACAATAGGGTTCTCGTCCGATTCAGACAATGTGCGGATGACGTTGGCCACACGCTTTTGCATCTCGGGATTGGCACGCTGTACAGCGTTCAGCTCAATGCCTGATGAATATTCTCCCGTGTTGACAGATGAGACAGCGCCGCCACCCATACCGATGCGGTAGTTATCACCTCCCAGCACCACCACCTTTTCACCGCTTTGTGGTTCTCCTTTTTGCGCATCGCGCTTGTTGGCATAGCCGACACCTCCGGCGAGCATGATCACTTTATCGTACCCGAACTTCTTGTAGTTCTCTGCATGTTCAAAGGTGAGCACAGAACCGCAGATAAGCGGTTGGCCGAATTTATTGCCGAAATCGGAAGCACCGTTGGAAGCTTTGATCAGGATCTGTTCCGGCGTCTGATAGAGCCATTTGCGGGGAGGCAGTGTCTCTTCCCAGCTGCGGCCCTCTTCCAGACGGGGGTAGGAGGTCATATAAACGGCTGTACCGGCCACGGGGAGTGATCCTCTCCCTCCTGCCAGCCGGTCACGGATCTCACCGCCCGTGCCTGTGGAGGCGCCGTTGAACGGCTCCACGGTTGTGGGGAAGTTATGTGTTTCTGCTTTGAGTGAAAGTACGCTTTCCACCTCTTTCGTCCCGAAGAAATCGGGCTTATCGCCGCTGGCAGGTGCAAACTGTTCAAAAATAGGCCCCTGTACGAAAGCCACGTTGTCCTTATAGGCAGAGATGAGACTGTTGGGGTTTACGCTGGATGTTTTTCTGATCAGCTGGAACAGTGTCAGCTCTTCCTCCTCACCATCGATAATGAACTTGCCGTTAAATATCTTGTGCCGGCAGTGCTCGGAGTTCACCTGCGAGAAGCCAAACACCTCGCTGTCGGTGAGCTTGCGCTCCATTTTTTCGCTTACAGTGTTGAGGTAGCCGATCTCATCATCACTCAATGCAAGTCCCTCTGCACTATTATAGGCTGCGATGTCATCGATATAAAGTATCTCTTCCGGTTTTTGGCCGATGGTGAAGAGGGATTGATCCAGTTTTTCATACCTTCGCTGCAGCATGGGATCAAGTTCAACTGTTTCCACCTCCGGTTGGGGAGTGTACTCCTCGATGCGTGTGATACCTTCAATACCCATGTTCTGTGTGATCTCCACGGCACAGGTGCTCCAGGGTGTGATCATTTCGCGACGGGGACCGATAAACTGCCGGTCGACAGTCTCTGAGTTGAGCATCTCTGCCTCTCCAAAAAGCCAGGCCAGTCTGTTTACTGTTTCCTCCGTGAAGGATATTTCGGCTTGTACGGCAATCACACTTTGAGAGGGGGTACTGAAAAATGAAATCATATCTATGTTTTTAGATTGCATCAGATTGAGATTGAGGGGGATTGAATCAGGTTGAGCGCGCGCCCGAGTCAATTTATCCATCGATTCCCGTTTGTCTGATTGAAGAGACAAAGTTAGTGAACTTTTTCGTTAAGTCAAATGCGCAGAGGTCAAACTTGTTTGATCTATGCCATGACGAGTACTATTTCGATAAGCGAGGGCAGAGCGAATTATATTTGTTCTGCCGAGCGCAGAAATAGTCTGAAAGAAAAAGTCTTGCTTCATCAATAGATATCTTTTTGTTCGTTTTAATAATGAACGTATCTTTGCATCGAAGCAAACATCCCCTGTTTCTCTGTAAATAGCAATATTATGCTCGAAACCATTGCCAAAGGTTTTATCATTGGACTGCTGGTCTCATCGCCCATGGGACCTATCAATATGCTGACGATTCAGCGGACACTCAACCGCGGTCGCCGGCACGGGTTTGTTTCCGGGTTAGGGGCGATGTTATCAGATATCTCTTACGCGCTGCTCACACTTCTGGGGATGAGTTTTGTCACCGGTTTTATGGCAGCACATGAGAAGTGGATACAACTAACAGGGGGAGTTATTCTTATACTCTTTGGTTTGGGTGTTTTCCGTACCAATCCGCTCAAAGACTGGAAGCCTGACGAGGTGCCCAAAGAAACGCGTTATTTCAAGGATTATCTCTCATCGTTCCTGCTCACCATATCCAATGCAGCGATTATTCTGGTGTTTGTTGGTCTTTATACCCGTTTTTCCTTCAATCCGATCGCTGACGGGTTGAGTTATCTTTTTGCAGGAGTGACCGCATTTATTGTTGCGGCTTTTTCCTGGTGGTTTTTTCTAACGCTGTTTGTGTCTCGATTACGCCGGCATTTTAACCGGAAAGGGTTAACCCTGCTCAACAGGACGGTAGGTTCTATCTTCATGCTGGTCGGTGCGGGAGGGATTCTGCTTTCCCTCTTCCCCAATCTGTTTTAACCTTGTTTCCCTATCTCTATTACTTCAAGGTCTCTAATATTCCCCTCCTCCAGCACAAAGCGAAGGAGCGTACGCACACGATGAAATCCATACTTGCCTGCAGCACCGGGGTTCATATGCAGGCAATTGAGCTTCTCGTCATAGATCACCTTGAGTATATGTGAATGACCTGCAATAAACAGTTTGGGTGGACGCGCATATAACTGTGAACGAATAGAAGGGTCATAACGGCCCGGGTAACCACCTATATGTGTCATCAGTACCTCTACATCCTCTAGTGTAAACCGCAGTGTTTGCGGATAAACGATGCGTGTGGAGTAATCGTCAATATTGCCATAGACGGCACGGAAAGGCTTCATCGCCTCAAAACGATTCGCCAGCTCCAGCGAGCCGATATCACCTGCGTGCCACACCTCATCGCACGGCGCAAAATAGGCTTCAAATTTCTCGTCCCAAACGCCGTGTGTGTCGGAAAGCAACCCAATCTTTTTCATCTTTCTCTCTCTTTGATGCAAAGTTAATTTTTTTTATTCAAACTCGGAACCCTAACGTCTGACCGCTGACCGCTGAAAGCTAAATACCAAACCGCCGCCCTTACAAAGCTCTCACCTAAATAGCTGATCGCTGATCGCTGAAAGCTAACCGCTGACCGCTGAAACCCCGAAACATTAAACTTTATTCCAAAAAGATTATTTATTCGAACAAACTACCTATTTTTGGGGTTTAATCCTATATGAGGAAACCTGTTACAATGGAAAATAATAATTACTCCTATTTCAAACGCGATATCAGCTGGTTGTCTTTCAATTACCGGGTTCTTCTTGAAGCGAAAGATGATCGGCTGCCCATCTATGAACGCATCAAATTCCTCTCCATCTACTCCTCCAATCTGGAGGAGTTCTATAAGATCCGTGTATCGGGTTATCACAGCTCTCTGCTGGAGAGCATCAAGCGGGATGAATCGGTTGAGGAAGCGCTGAAAACGATTGTGGAGATCAACGGTGAGGTGACGGCACAGGAGAAGGAGTATCACGCTATTTTTAATGAGATGATTCTGCCCGGACTGAGGGATAACGGAATCATTTTGTATCAGACAGATAAAGTGGAACCTTTTCATCGTGCCTATATGGAGAAATATTTCAACGAAGAGGTTTTCCCCTATCTGCAGCCGATGATCATTATGAAAGATGATATCCACTCGTTTATTCAGGATGGGAGGATTTATCAGGTTGTCAGCCTGATAAAGAAAAAAAAGAAAGAGGGAAGTGCATTCAAGTATACCTACGCCATCATGAAAATTCCCTATACAAAAATCCCCCGTTTCATTGAACTGCCGACGTTTGAAGGGAATTATTACATCATGTTTATCGATGATGTGATCAAAGCCAATATGAAGAATGTCTTTCCCGGATATGAGATTGTGGATTGCTACAGCATCAAGATCTCACGCGATGCCGATTTCTCTCTTGAGAACGAAGATCAGAAAGATATAGCCGAAAAGATTCTGCGGAAGGTGCGCAAGCGTAAGATAGGTGCCGTTACCCGGGTTCAGTACGACAAAGAGATGCCCGACTATTTTCTCAAATATCTCTGTGAAGCGTATGAGATTGAAGAGGAGGAGCTGCTTCCTTCGGGACGTTATCTGAATCTCTCCGATCTGATGAAGCTGCCCAATCCCGTGGGAGATGCGTTGAAACAAGAGCTGCCACAACCTCTCCGTGTGCCCGAGCTTGAATCCAACAACTCTGTTTTACGCGTTTTGCGCAAACAGGATGTGCTGCTGCATTTCCCCTATCAATCGTTCGACTACCTGCTGCGGTTCCTTCTCCAGGCTTCATTCGATCCCAAGGTGCTCGAGATTAAGGTGACGCAGTACCGTGTTGCCGAAAACTCCGCCGTGATCAACAGCCTGATTAGTGCGGCAAAGAACGGCAAGAAGGTGACTGTTTTCGTGGAGCTGAAAGCCCGTTTTGACGAAGAGAATAATTATCTCACATCCGAGTTGATGCAGCAGGCGGGTGTGAAGATCATCTACAGTCTGCCCGGACTGAAAGTACATGCCAAGCTGGCATACATACGTAAGCGCAGCAATGATCCGAATGATCCGCTCAAAGGCTATGCCTACCTGGGTACCGGCAACTTCAACGAAAAGACGGCCCGTATATATTCAGATAAAGGTTTGCTTACCTCCAACAAAGAGATTATTAAAGATATCGATGAGATCTTCCGTGTGTTGGAAGGGAAGCCTTATACACACGATTTCAACCATTTGCTGGTGACGCAGTTCAACATGATCCCCGAGATTCACGGGATGATTGAGCGGGAGATTGAAAAGGTGAAGGAGGGCGGTGAAGGATATATCATCTTAAAGATGAACAGTCTTGAGGATAGAGGGATGGTCAATGCCCTTTACCGTGCCAGTGAAGCGGGGGTGAAGATCGATCTGATCATCCGCGGAATCTGTTGCCTGATACCCAACCAACCCTACAGCAGGAATATCACGCTGACCCGTATTGTGGATGCCTATCTGGAGCATGCACGGGTATGGTACTTCCTTAACGGGGGCAATGAAAAGGTCTATCTTACCTCTGCCGACTGGATGGAGCGCAATCTGCACCGTCGTATTGAGGTGGCTTTCCCCATATATAAAGAATCACTCAAGCGGCAGATCATCGATATACTGAAGATTCAGCTTGAAGATAACCAGAGTGCGGTATGGGTAGACGAGAACCTGAATAACCTGTTTAAGCATAACGATCAACCGCCCCTGCGCGCACAACATGCAATCTATGAGTATCTGGAGGGATCTACAGGGCAATAGTCAGGATATTAATGTACTCCATATAATTACCAAAAGACATTTCGTTCCTTCGGGAGGGATCCATATGAACATAAACATCCTTCTATTATTTCTTTTTCCATTTCTACTTTTTACATGTCAGCAACAGCAGGAAGAGAGGAGTTATCCCCCTTTCAGTCTGCAGGAGGAGCCGGAAAAAGGAGAGAAAGCAGTGATCGAAGGTAGAATAAGCAACCTTCAGTTATATCCTCATGTGCGGGAGATACAATTGATCATGCCCAATTTTTCCAGATCGGGAGAGGTCTATATATCGCCTATCGACTCATCGGGAGTTTTCCGTTTTGAAGTATATCCGGTCGTTCCACGGGAATTTTCCCTTACTCCCATCCAGGACAGGATGTTGGTAGCCCCCGGAGACAGTTTGTACATCGAACATGATTTTGCCGATATCATGAATACCCGCATCTCAGGTAGGGGCGGAGAGGTGAATAGCCAAATCACACAATTCAGGAACAATTATTTGGGGCGATATCCCGGTGATTACGAACTCTCGTATCAGGAGTATAAGCAGTTATGAGCAATGGCAGGAGACCATCAAAAAGGGAGTCATGATCAATTTTGGTGGTCACCTGCGGCCCTCTATACCTGAAACGAGAACAACCATTGAGCGGGTATTGAATAATGAATAGAAGCCCTATATCGGATATAACGGCAAGTTTCCGGACGCTTTAATTTTACCTTTACAATTCGCTTGCTGAAATTTATCATTGAGACTACATATCATCAACTTTGTAATTGCTGAACTACCAGAAACTCTATGCAAGATCAGAAGCATCATTTGGTAGAATATCAAAAGAAATCGCCGTTCCACATCTTTGAAAGGAATTGTGTGGCAGGATAGATTTCCACATTATTTGTCCGTCGCGGGTATTTATCCAATGAAACGATGATGAGCCGGGCGTCGGGAAACTCCTCCGAGAAAGCTTTTAATCCTTTCGTATGATGCGATTGCACTTCGGTAGAAGATTTAATCTCGATCGCCGTGTCGGCATTGCCAATGATGGCGTCCACTTCGTAACCCGATGTGGTACGCCAATACGCCAAACTTAACAACGGCTTGAAATACCCGATGTAGGCAATGATTTCCTGTAAGATAATCTGTTCGAAAGCGTGCCCAAATTCTGGCGACCCCGGATTTAGCGCAGTTCTTTGGAGAAGGAAATTGGCGATCCCCACATCGAAATAATAAAACCTGGGTGACTGGATCACCCTGCGCTTTACTTTTTGGGTAAATGCCGGAATCATGTATCCGATAAGTGTCTCTTCAAGAATGGAGAAATATTCCTTCACAGTCGGAGCACTGATGCCGCATTCCGTGGCAATGTTGTTGTAATTTACAATTTCACCGTTACTAAGTGCAGCCACTTCCATAAATCGTGAAAAAGTGTTGAGGTTGCGGGTAAGCGCCTCAGCTTTGATTTCTTGTTGCAGGTAGTCGCCTACGTAAGCCTGAAGTCGTTTACCTGCATCTTCTACAAGATAATGTCGGGGCAGCATCCCGTTGTTGCATGCTTTTAATAGGTCAAAATCAGGAATCTCAGCGCTTACTAATGGATAGAGATGCTTTCGGATAGCTCTGCCACCAAGCAGGTTTACACCGCTTCTTTGCATCTTGCGCGCACTGGAGCCGCTCAGGATGAAACGAAGGTTGCGATTGCTCATGAGCCAATGTACTTCGTCGAGTAATGCAGGAATTTTTTGTATTTCGTCGATAATGATCAATTCGTTTACGGGAAGTAAATTTAGTTCTTCGCGTAACAGCGCCGGACGGCGGTTGTATCGCTCGAATTCATCCGATTTCAACAAGTCGATATAGTGCTTGTCGGGAAATTGCATTTTCAGCAACGTGCTTTTTCCGGTTTGCCGTGCACCCCAAAGGAAAATGCTGTCGTTTTCAACATCCTGAAGAGTTATTTGTCGTGATAACATAGAGCTTTATTTTTCGTGAATATTTGCAATTATACCTTACAAAGATACTTATTTTCTATGAATATCTAAAGTTATACTTTGTTTTAACATGAATATCTAAAGTGCAACTTTGATTTAACATGCAAAACGAAAGTGCAGTTTTATGGACGTATGAAATAAAGATGGAACGACAAAAAACCCGCATCGGTGATCCGACACGGGTTTTATACTATTTATATTTGAGAATTTATTCTTCCACAGCTGCTTCCTGGAACAGGTTAGAGCGCTTGTTGGCGTTCAGCTTCTCGAAATCGTCGCGTGAGCCTACTACAAGCTTGTCGAAATCTCTCTGTCCCGTTCCTGCAGGGATAAGATGTCCGCAGATCACGTTCTCTTTCAGCCCTTCCAGTATGTCTGTCTTGCCGTTGATGGCGGCATCGTTCAGTACCTTGGTTGTCTCCTGGAAGGAGGCGGCAGACATGAAGCTGGTTGTCTGAAGGGCAGCGCGCGTGATTCCCTGCAATACCTGATTGGCTGTTGCGGGAACAGCATCACGTGCATCCACAGGTTTCATGTCGCGACGTTTCAGCGAGCTGTTTTCATCACGTAGCTTACGAACAGTGACAATCTGGCCCGGCTCGAATATCTGTGAATCTCCGGCATCCATAATCACTTTCTTGCCCCATATGCGGTCGTTCTCTTCCATCATGACATGCTTGTCGACCAGTTGTTGTTCGAGGAAACGGGTATCACCCGGATCAACCACTTCCACCTTGCGCATCATCTGACGAACAATCACCTCAAAGTGCTTGTCGTTGATCTTCACGCCCTGCAGACGGTATACATCCTGCACTTCGTTCACAATATACTCCTGCACGGCTGTCGGCCCCATGATCGCTAAAATATCGGAGGGTGTTGTGGCACCTTCAGAGAGCGCCATACCGGCACGGATATAGTCGTTTTCCTGCACAAGTATCTGCTTGGAGAGCGGAACCATGTACTTCTTGGTCTCTCCTGTTTTGGAGGTGACAGAGATCTCCTGGTTACCACGTTTGATTTTCCCGAAAGAGATCTCTCCGTCGATTTCAGCAACTACGGCCGGGTTGGAGGGGTTACGTGCTTCAAACAGTTCGGTCACGCGCGGGAGACCTCCCGTGATGTCACCTGCTTTACCTATTGCACGAGGAATCTTCACCAGTGTATCTCCTGCTTTGATGTCGTCATTCTCGTTTTTCACGATATGCGATCCGAGCGGAAGGGTATAGGTGCGTAAGATATCGTCATTCTCGTTCACGATGTGCGCCGAGGGTGCTCTTGTCTTATCGCGCGATTCAATGATCACTTTCTCCTTCAAGCCGGTCTGTTCATCCGATTCAACTTTGTAGGTCATGTTCTCGGTGAAGTTCTCGAAACGGATCTTTCCGCTCGCTTCCGAAACAATCACAGCGTTGAAGGGGTCCCATTCGCAGATAAGGTTACCCATCTCTATTTTGTCCCTCTCGCTAAAGTATAGTTTTGAACCGTAAGGAATGTTGTGAGATACCAGCACAATTTTTGTGTTGGGATCAATAATACGCATCTCCACCAGGCGGCTTACAACCACTTTGTAGGGTTTGCCTTCTGTATCTGTTGTTTCCACATATCTCAACTCATCGAACTCAACGATACCATCGTATTTTGTGACGATACTGTTTTCAGTGGCGATGTTGGATGCGATACCTCCCACGTGGAACGTACGCAGTGTCAGCTGTGTACCCGGTTCACCAATGGATTGTGCCGCGATTACGCCAACAGCTTCTCCTTTTTGCACCATCTGACCGGTGGCAAGGTTTCTGCCGTAGCATTTTGCACATACACCATGATGTGATTCGCAGGTAAGCACGGAGCGGATCTCCACACGTTCTATGGGTGACTCATCAATTTTCCTGGCTACATCTTCAGTGATCTCTTCTCCGGAGATCACGAGGATCTCACCGGTGTTGGGATGTTGTACATCATGCACAGAAACACGACCCAGGATGCGTTCGTAGAGAGATGCAATCACCTCATCGTTGTTCTTGATGTCTGCTGCAGCTAATCCGCGCAGTGTTCCGCAGTCCTCCTCATTGATGATCACATCCTGTGAAACATCTACCAGACGACGTGTCAGGTAACCTGCATCGGCTGTTTTCAGGGCTGTATCGGCAAGACCTTTACGTGCGCCGTGTGTAGAGATAAAGTACTCAAGCACCGACAATCCTTCTTTAAAGTTCGCAAGGATAGGGTTCTCGATGATCTGTGCACCTTCAGCGCCACTTTTTTGCGGTTTAGCCATCAATCCACGCATACCCGACAACTGACGGATCTGTTCGCGTGAACCACGGGCACCGGAATCGAGCATCATATATACAGAGTTGAAGCCCTGATCGTCTTCCGACAGCTGTTTCATCAGAATGTTTGACAGCTTGGAGTTGATATGGGTCCATGTGTCGATGATCTGGTTGTAACGTTCGTTATAGGTGATGAAACCCATGTTGTAGTTCTCCATGATCTGCGCCACTTCAGCATATCCTTCCTGGATAAGCGTCTCTTTCTCTGCGGGAATGATCACATCATCCAGATTGAACGATAGACCACCCTTGAAAGCCATGGTGTAACCAAGGTCTTTGATATCGTCGAGATATTGCGCTGTGCGTGCAACACCGCAGGTTTTTATCACTTTACCGATAATATCGCGCAGTGATTTTTTGGAGAGAAGCTCATTGATGTATCCTACTTCTTTAGGTATGGCTTCGTTGGTGATCACACGTCCCACGGTGGTTTCGTGCATCTTGCGGATGGGGTCGCCATTCTCGTCGATGTCGTCCACAATCACATTTACCAGTGCGTGTACGGCTACTTTCTTTTCGTTGTATGCGATAATCGCTTCCTCTTCTCCGTAGAAGGTCATGCCTTCACCTTTTGCCCCCGGACGAATTTTTGTGATATAATACAATCCGAGCACCATGTCCTGTGAAGGAACGGTGATAGGTGCTCCGTTGGCGGGGTTAAGGATATTGTGTGAGGCGAGCATCAGCAGTTGAGCTTCCAGCACCGCCTCGTTGCCAAGAGGCAGGTGAACGGCCATCTGGTCACCGTCGAAGCTGTCTCTTATACACATCTGA
>JAENWZ010000277.1 GCA_016649795.1 Proteiniphilum sp.
GGGGATCTTGATTCGGTACGTGTTGCAGTGATAGGCGATCTACACCTGGGGTGGATGATTGACCGGAGTCACACTACGCGGTTTGTGAATCTGATTATGGCACAGCAGCCCGATCTGATCCTTTTCGTGGGAGATATTTTCGATTCACATATCGAGCCGGTATTGCAACAGCGAATGGATGTGGAGCTAAGACGTTTATCCGCACCTTTGGGTGTGTACACTTGCACGGGAAATCATGAATACAGGTACGATAGCGAAGAGAAGATCCGTCTCTTAAACGATGTCGGAATCACTGTGCTGCGTGATTCCGCCGTATTAATTGACAGCGCTTTTTACGTTGTGGGACGTGAAGACATTGTCATCCTTCACCGGAAAACAACGGAGGAGCTTCTCACTGACCAGCATGTGGATAGGTCGAAACCGATGATTGTGCTGAATCACACGCCCAACAACCTGGATGAGGAGGCAGATGCTGATATAGATATCGCTCTCTACGGACACACGCACCACGGTCAGGCTTTTCCCGGTAATATCACCACAGAAATGATTTTTGAAGTGGCTCATGGCTACAAGAAAAAAGGAGACACACACGTCTATGTCACCTCCGGAATCGGTCTGGTTGGACCACAATATCGTATCGGCACTGTTTCTGAGATGGTTATGCTGACAGTAAGGTTTCAGCATTCAACTCAGAGATAGGGCACAGCCTTCTCCAAATGTATGGAATGGGAACCTTTCAACAGGATATAATGATCGCTGACCGGCTCCTTTTCCAGCTTCACAATAAGCTCATCAACATTGTCAAACAGGTGAAAGATATCTCCTGCATCAGTCTGATTCTTAAAAACGGAACCCACTAAGTATACACTGTTGTAGGGTTGTTCCCTTAGAAACTGAACCATCTTCCGGTGTTCTTCATCACTCACATCCCCCAGCTCCTTCATCTCTCCAAGAATAACCATCTTCGGCAATGAGGAGGGTATTGATGTGAAGAAATCGAGAGAAGCCTTCATGCTGGTGGGGTTGGCATTGTATGCATCTATAATCAGGTCGTTCTTTTCGGTACGTTTGAACTGAGAGCGATGGTTCTGCGGCTCGTACTCTTCGAGTGCAGCGCTGATCCGTTCCGCGTTGATCCCGAAAAATTTGCACACCGCTACGGCAGCAATCGCATTATCGAAATTATACTCTCCTACCAGATTAGTCTTTACCCTGTAGGAGCTGTCGAAAAAGCTCCAGTCGAACTCCAGAAAAGGTGTGGCATCTGCAATGCTGCCCGAGGCAAAAAGAGAGGGATCGTTTTTCCCGTAAAGAATGCGATCCATCCCATCCGACATCTCATACAAGATATGACTCTCTTTGTTCACAAACACTTTTCCTTCGTGTTCACGGATGAAATCGTACAACTCTCCCTTCGCCCTGACCAGGTTTTCGAATGTCCCGAAACCCTCCAGGTGCGCTCTCCCCACGTTGGTGATCAGGCCGAAGTCAGGCTCTGCAATTTCGCACAGCTCCCTGATGTCACCGGGATGATTAGCCCCCATCTCCACCACCCCTATCTCATGTGACCTGTTCATAGAGAGCAGGGTGAGCGGCACACCTATGTGGTTGTTGAAATTCCCCTGTGTATATGCCGCCTTGAACTCGCGTGACAGGGCAATGGCTATCAGCTCCTTGGTCGTTGTTTTACCGTTGGTGCCGGTGATGCCAATGATCGGTATTTTCAGTTTCCGGCGGTGGTAGTTGGCCAGCTTCTGCAGGGATGTGAGTACATCATCTACTACGATGATCCGCTCGTTGACCGGTTCATCTTCCGGCCACTCATCCACCACAGCATAGGCACAACCATCTTCCAGCGCTTTTTCGGCAAACAGATTTCCGTTAAAATTCTCCCCTTTTAGTGCAAAGAAGATAGAGTCCCTGGGGCAGATCCGGGAATCAGTTGTGATATTGGGATAGTGGAGAAATAGAGAATAAAGTTCTTCTGTTTTCATACAGCGTCGCTTAAAAGCTTACAATCCCAGTTTTTTGGCAATGGATGAAAGGAGTGCAGCCTTATGCAGCACGATACTCAGTGTTTTATAGCGTACGAATGGGTCGGAAGCGTACCAGAGTCCTTTGTAAGGACCGGTTTTACCCCATGAATTTTTCACCATGTAGAATCTGTTCCCGTTCTGATCTTCAGCAATACCGTAAATCTGCATGCCATGATCATCAGTAGTGGAGTAGTCGTTGAAAGAGAGCTGACGCATCTCCTGAGTAATCGTTTTCTCAGCCAGCAGATCTTTTCCTACACGTGCTCTCATATCGGCATCGCGTTCACGATTCGAAAGTCCCAGCCACTTGGCCTGATCAGATCCGGCATTCTCATCGGCATTCTCGTCGGGGACTATAGCAACCCCTTCACGGGAGAATCCGGCTTCACTTACATCGGTAGCCCAGGCAATAGTGTATCCTTGCCTGATAGCGTTATCCATCACCTCCATCAGTTCATCGACCGGCAGGTTGAAGGAATCTGCCCAGCGCCAGTTGTCGGGCACCTCAATGGCAAACGGTTCATAGAAAGGGTGATGACTGAATGAGGTGAGTGATATATAATCATCCTGGTTCAGTCCCAAATATTTCGCAAATGAGTGAGGTGTATATTGTTTTCCTTCATAACTAAATGTTTCAGGCACCTCACCTAGATAAGTGTCCAGTATACCTGAAAAACCTTTGTACCACACAGGTGAGAGCGTTCTTGCGCCGATGATGCCATCCATATATCCCTTCAATATCTTATCAAGTTCACCATGATTGTGCGTTTCGGAACCGTAGTTGAGTCCTTTGTAGTACTCTTCA
>JAENWZ010000061.1 GCA_016649795.1 Proteiniphilum sp.
CAATGGTTGGGAGGAAGGACACAAGAAGGAGAGTGGGTAGTGGGGGGCTTATTCAAATCCCTGTCAGAAGAAGCTGTGAAGAAAGGGTATGCCTTGTTGCCCGCTTTAAAAAGAGGACAAAAGTATCACCCATTTGGCTGGTTTAATTGGTTTATACATGGAATACCACTAAATCCTTTCGCCATTGATTTGTTTCTGGATGAAAAGATGGAGCAAGCAAGTATCGATGTTCTGTTGCATACGCAATTTTTGGATGTCACTGTCGAAGACAACAACATTACTCACGTTATTTTTCATAATCGTGGTGGGATTCAGGCAATAAAGACGAATGCGGTAATTGATGCAACCGGCAATGCAGAAGTGGCTGTAAAAAGCAATTGCCAAACCATTAAGGGCAGGAAGGAAGACGGTAAAATGACTCCCGCATCACTGATATTTCATGTTTACAATGTGGACCAGGAAGCTTTGACAAATTATATTGAAAAAGAAAAAGATCCAAAGCTAAGAAGGTTAGTCAATAAATTGAGAAAAACCGGAGAATGGGATTTTCTATATGATATTTTTATAGCTACCCGACTGGTCGAAAAGGGAGAATTTTATATTAATACTAATCGATTGACAGGAGTAGATGGGACAGATGGTTATTCTATCTCTGAAGGAATGAGGCGGGGCCGTAAGGAAATCCACAAACTGATGCAAGTTTTTAAGAAGTACATCCCGGGATTTGAAAATGCACGGATAAAAACCATTGCCCCACAAATGGGCGTTCGGGAAACCCGAAGGATTATCGGTGATTTTATGTTGACCGTTGACGATTTGGCTCAGGACAAGGAATTCAACGATTGCATCGGGTTTAGCATGTACGGATGGGATCTTCCGGATCCGGATAAGCCTAGCATACAGCCTTTTGCCGATGATGAAATCACAGGCTATAAACATAAAATTAAGAAGGGGTTAAGTACTCCTTTGCCGTTTCGGATCATGATACCCCGCCCGGTACGAAATCTCATCTGTCCGGGAAGGGCGGTGAGTGTTGAAGGACAAGTCTTAGGTCCCGTCCGGGTGATGGCTCCTTGTATGGCTATGGGCGAAGCAGCAGGAATGGCTACAGAACAGGTGATTAAAAAAAACATCTCATTTTCTGAGATAGATATTGAAGAACTTCGAGAAAAGTTAAAAAAAGCTGGGGCGATTGTGGATAAAGAACAATTGCCGGTTATTCATCCAAGGGTTGATCAAGTATGAATTCGTCTGGAAATTTTATAAGGAAAGTGTCATAGTCCAAGTCAACTGCATTAATTTCTTCAATTGGAAAATAATGTCAGTTCAATCTAACTGACATTATTTTGTTGATTTTAATTATGTCCTTTTTTGTTCTCAGAAAGACATTGAAAAAACAATATTCCAAGACTCAAAAGTTCAGCAATAAAATACGATGATCTGCTTGATGAAGATGCTTCGTTAGAATAGATGTGAAGTGTGATTTTATGTGCCCATACATTAATTCTAATATATTCAAAAAACAAAAAAAATGAAACGAACACGATTCAGCGGGTTTTTAACTTTACTTCTGCCGATTGCTTGTTCATGTACAAAGCAAACCGGACCTGCAACTGACACCATGACTAACATTATTTTAATTTACGTCGATGATATGGGACATGGTGATCTGTCGCTTACCGGAGCCACGGGATACAAGACACCTCATATCGACAGGATGGCTAATGAAGGTCTCCTCTTCACGCATTATTATTCACCGCAGGCTGTCTCCAGCGCTTCGCGTGCCGGCCTGCTCACGGGCTGTTACCCCAACAGGGTAGGTTTCTCCGGAGCATTGGGACCCCATTCACCGGTTGGCATCGCTGAGGAGGAGGAGACGTTGGCCGAGATGCTCAAGAAGCAGGGATACAGCACCGCCATCTTTGGTAAATGGCACCTGGGAGTGCATACCCGGTTTCTCCCCACCAACCATGGATTTGATCTGTTCAGCGGTATCCCCTACTCCAACGATATGTGGCCTCTGCACCCCACGGGGAGCTATCCTCCCCTACCTCTCTTCGAGAATGAGGAGATCGTAAACAGAGCACTTACTCCTGAGGATCAGGCACAGTTTACGACAACCTTCACCCGGCGGACCATTGAATTTATCAAACAAAACCGGAAGAATCCATTCTTCATCTATCTGGCACACCCCATGCCTCATGTTCCTCTCTATGTATCCGATAAGTTCAAAGGTAAATCAGCCCAGGGACGTTATGGTGACGTGATGATGGAGATAGACTGGAGTGTAGGTGAGATACTGAAGACCCTCAAAGAGACGGGGATGGAAGAGAACACACTGGTGATCTTCACCTCCGATAATGGTCCCTGGATCAATTACGGCAACCATGCAGGAAGTACCGGTGGTTTTCGCGAAGGTAAAGGGAGCACCTTCGAGGGAGGTCAACGTGTGCCTTGCATCATGCTATGGAAGGGAGTGATTCCCGAAGGTAGTGTCTCCAACAGTCTTGTAGCAGCGATGGATATCCTCCCTACCCTGGCGGAGATCACGGGAGCACCTTTACCCAATAAAAAGATTGACGGTGTAAGCCTCTTACCTATCCTCAGAGGGGAGCTGGAGGCGAGACCGAGGGAGACTTTCTATTACTACTACCGGCGGAATAGTCTGGAGGCAGTGAGACATGGCGACTGGAAGCTGCTCTTCCCTCATCCGGGACGCACCTACGAAGGATTCCAGCCGGGTAAAGAGGGGATGCCCGGGACAGTAAATGAAAATTTCGCGATAGAGGGAGCACTCTATGATCTACGTCGCGACCCGGGTGAACGATATGATGTGAGTGAATCCTATCCTAAAATTGTGCAATCACTAGAAAAAATTGCAAATGAAGCCAGGCAAGACCTGGGTGATGATCTTTTGAATATAGAGGGTGAAAACCGCAGAGAAGCGGGCAGAATCTCAGCAAAATAAAAAACAGCTGCTTCACCTGAACTTCCATGTGTAAATGATGATGGACAAATTGTTACACCTCATAATGCAAGAATTGATTAAGTTAAATAGTCAAAAACTCACTTGAGCTCATAACTACATGTGAGTGATTTTATCTATTTATAAGAAACAGTTTCGAATTCAATAAAATTTACATATTAGGACCATGAGCATAATAAATAATATCAGTAGATCAATAATTCTATTTTGTACATTATTTCTCTTCTGTTCCTGTATTGACCACAAAAATGAAGACGGTAAGCGGCGTCAGGTAAGTGGTATCTATCCCCATTTGGCTTATTATAATTATGAGGGAGAGTGCGGAACCGGAGCCGTTGTCCCCTGGGCAGACAGATTGTGGGTAATCACCTACGGACCACATCTTCCTTTCGGCTCGTCCGATAAACTATATGAAATTACATCGGACTTGGAACAGATAGTCCGCCCGGAAAGCATCGGTGGGACACCGGCCAACCGAATGATTCACAAGGAGAGCAATCAGCTATTCATTGGCCCTTATGCGATCGATGATCAAAGAAATGTGAGGGTTATCCCTTACGAAGATATGCCCGGTCGTCACACGGGTAATGCCCGTCATCTCTTTGATCCTGCCGGGAAAATTTACTTCGGTACGATGGAAGAAGGTTTTTACGAAGTAGATGTAAACAATCTGGAGCCAGGTCTGCTTTACGAAGACGGGAATGTGAGTCGCAAGGCAGGAGAGATGGCCCAGGAGGCAGGACTTTTACCGGGAGCCCACGGTAAAGGACTCTACTCAGGTCAGGGAGTGATGGTCTATTCCAACAACGGAGAGACCGGAGAGGCAGCCCTCAGGCAATTCGATATTGAGGCGGGTGGTCTCTTTGAATGGGATGGCATGGAGTGGAGGCTTATACGTCGCAATCAGTTTGTTGAGGTTACAGGCCCCGGAGGAATACATGGTAATTCGAACCCCGACACCGACCCGATATGGGCTACCGGGTGGGATCATAAATCTGTTTTGCTGACGGTGCGAAACCCAGTAACAGGATGGGCCTTTTTCAGGTTGCCAAAAGCAAGTCACAGTTACGACGGGGCTCACGGATGGAATACAGAGTGGCCCAGGATCAGAAACATTGGTGCCGGGGAGAATCCTGATTACCTGATGACAATGCACGGCATGTTCTGGCGATTTCCCCAATCATTTACGGCCGGTCATTCATCCGGCATCCGACCGCGATCGGCTTATCTGAAAGTAATTGGTGATTTTACCAGGTGGAACGATCAATTGGTGTTCGGGTGTGATGACTCTGCAAACAGAGAATTTCTGAATAAGCGCAAACACAAAGGAGGGATTGAGGGTCCCGGCCAGTCAAATTCCAACCTGTGGTTCACATCTCTTGATAAGCCCGATCAACTGGGAACAACAACAGCCTCGGGTTCCGTTTGGTTGAACGATGAGGTACAAGCCGGAGAGCATTCCGAACCTTTTCTTTTTGCCGGTTGGCCTAACCGGGGAGCATGGATTCAAAATGGAGGGGAGAATCAGGCTGAGTTTGTTTTTGAAGTAGATAAGAACGGAACACAGAACTGGCGTAAGTTGGAAACTGTTTCACTCGCTGCAGGAGAAAGCAGTTTCGTTGAATTTGACCAACGTGAACCGGGTGAATGGATCAGGGTGAAAGCAATTGCACCATCTGTTGCCACTGTCAGCTTCAATTACTCCGGAGATGAGAAACGCCCTGCCTCTGCGTCACCGCTGTTTAAAGGGATCGCAAAAGTAACCCACAAGAAAACGCTGGGAGGTCTTCTGTATGGACTGGGCGATAACCGACGTGCCCTGGGTGTCTCAGCCCTCACTTTTGAGGATGGAAAAGCAATCGAAAACGGATACTACGAGTTAGATAGCCAGTTGAACCTGATAAAAAAGGAGGATCCGGAAACCGATGCTTTCATCAAAGAGAAATTCGCAATCCCTGAAAAAGTAATCGATGTGGAAGAATCATCGGTCCTGATTGTCGACGACAAAAACCGCAGGTGGAGACTGCCGTTGGGTGCCCAAGAGTATAAACAGCTTACAGATGCCGCACAACTACGCATTTGTCGTGAGGTGGCCACCGAAAGAGATCTGTTTCATTCTTGCGGCACTTTTTATGAATTACCTGCTGAAAACGCAGATGGTTTCGCCAAGATCAGACCCATATCATCCCATGACTTCAGGATTCACGATTATGCCTCATACAGAGGGCTGCTGGTGATGACTGGTATTGAGCCAAAAACGAAGGAGGGAGAACATATTGTACTCTCGGACGACGGGCAGGCAGCCCTGTGGGTAGGTGTGATTGACGATTTATGGGAACTGGGCAAACCTGTGGGACATGGTGGTCCCTGGAAAAATAGCGTCGTGAAGGCTGGTGAGGTTTCAGACCCATACCTGATTGGCTTTTACGACGATAGAAGCCTGGAAATCTCGCACGATGCGAAGGAAGCAGTTACATTCATCATTGAAACTGAACCCATTGGTCACGCTCCCTGGATGCTTTACAAAAAAGTGTCTGTTAATCCCGGAGAAACATTTCGTTTTCAATTTCCAGAAAATTTTCAAGCTCGCTGGATACGCTTTTCAGTTGATAATGACTGTATAGCTACCACCTGGTTAGAGTACAAATAATCCGACAAGGTATGACGTTCATGGTTAAAATTGATGATCGTATGAAACAGAAATCTGTAGAAGTTATCTTATTGCTATCTTTATCTTTCTTTGTTGTGCAATCAAATGCTCAATCAATATTTATAGAAGCGGAAAGTTTTCAATACAAAGGCGGATGGGTTGTAGATCAACAATTTATGGATCTGATGGGATCACCCTATCTGATGGCACATGGCCTGGGTACTCCGGTGAGTGATGCAACAACAACAGTTAATTTCACGAAATTGGGAGAATATACCGTATTTGTCAGAACCTACGACTGGACATCTCCATGGACTTCAGATGAAGGTCCTGGAAAGTTCCAATTAACCATCAACGACAGGCCATTGAATACCAAAGTATTGGGCACAAAAAGTGATGCCTGGGAGTGGCAGGAAGTAGGGAAAATAAACATAAATCAAATGAGTGTCAAAATAGGATTGCGTGATCTTACAGGGTTCAACGGCCGTTGTGATGCCATCTATTTTACCATGGATAACCTCCCTCCTCCCAATGAGATGGAATCATTGGATGCATTCAGAAAAGAGAAACTCGGGTTACCGAAAACCACACCTGAAGCAGGTAAGTTTGATTTTGTTATAGTCGGAGGAGGCGTTGCCGGCATAACAGCTGCAATCACCGCTGCTCGAATGGGTTTAAAAGTTGCCTTAGTTCAGGACAGACCTGTTTTAGGGGGTAACAATAGTTCTGAAGTGAGAGTTCATCTGGGAGGTAGAACAAATGTTGATCCTTACCCCAAGCTGGGAGACGTTGTCAACGAAATTGCTCCTCTCAAAGGAGGTAACGCCCAGCCTGGAGATTATTACGAAGATGAGAAGAAGCTTGAAATGGTCAATGCTGAAAGTAACATTAGCCTGTTTTTAAAATTCAGAGCTTTCAAAGTTGAAAAAGATGGCACAAATATCCAAAAGGTTATCGCCAGGAATATTGAAACAGCCGATGAATTGAGCTTTTCGGCACCTCTATTTGCAGATTGTACAGGAGATGCGACAATAGGTTATCTGGCCGGAGCTGATTTTGCGATGGGTAGAGAAAGTAATGCAAAGTTCAATGAAACAACGGCACCGGAGACGTCGGATAAAATGACGATGGGCTCATCCGTCCAGTGGTACTCTAAAGATGGAGGAAAAGAATTTCTATTCCCCAAATTTAGTTATGGGTTGGTTTTTAACGAAAAGAATGTACAAAAAGTTACCATGGGAGAATGGACTTGGGAGACAGGTATGAATTTTGATCAAATATCCGACTTCGAAAGAATCAGGGACTATGGTATGCTCGTGGTATACTCTAACTGGTCATATCTGAAAAACAAAAGTTCATACAAAGAGGAATACAAAAACAGGTGCCTGGAATGGGTTGCCTATATTGCCGGAAAAAGAGAGTCTCGCAGATTGCTTGGAGATCTGATCCTGACAGAGAAGGATATTACTGACTTCGTAATTTATCCCGATGCATCTGCTCCAACAACATGGACCATAGATCTTCATTATCCTGATCCAAAGAATTCGGAACATTTTCCGGATGCGGAATTTAAATCAATCGCCGTTCATAAACCCATTCATCCCTATCCTATCCCCTATCGTTGTTTTTATTCCCGAAATGTGGATAATCTTTTCATGGCAGGCAGAAATATAAGTGTGTCCCACGTAGCGTTAGGAACCGTGAGGGTTATGCGTACGACGGGGATGATGGGAGAAGTAGTAGGAATGGCTGCTTCCCTGGCTGCAAAAAAAAACACAAATCCCCGTGGTGTTTATCAAAATCATTTGGATCAGTTACAAAAACTGATGTCACTTGGGGCAGGCAAGCATAAGATTGGAAACCTGCAAAATTACAATCAAGGAGGAACACTGGGTCCCAAAAAGATAGATATTCAGATTCCACCCTATGATAAAGAATAAATTAATCGTAATCGTTGTTTTTTCTTTGTTGTTAGGTTAATTGAATTATCAACACATCCAGACGTATATAAGACCAATCTCACTATAAACATTTTAAAAAGTATCAAATGATCACTTTCACTATCTCATTACTGCTGTTAATAGCCGGTTACCTATTCTACGCAAAATACCTTGAACGACTGATGGAGGTCGACCCCAACAGGCCTACTCCTGCAATAAGCATGAATGACGGGGTCGACTTTGTTCCTATGCCCTGGTGGCGAGTGCTGCTCATTCAGTTTCTCAATATCGCCGGCCTGGGGCCTATCTTCGGTGCTATTGCCGGCGCTATGTGGGGACCCGTAGCATTCGTCTGGATCGTGCTGGGAACAATTTTTGGCGGTGCAGTACACGACTATTTTTCGGGCATGCTTTCCATACGGCATCATGGTTTGAGTATCACTGAAATCATCGGCATCTACCTGGGAAAGATGTCGAAACAGATCATGAGAGCTTTCATCGTCATGCTCCTTATCCTCGTGGGAGTTGTCTTTATTTCCGGTCCTGCCGGTATTTTGGCCAATCTCACCCCTATGTCCATGGATTTTCAATTCTGGATATGGCTTATCTTCCTGTATTACATACTTGCAACACTTTTACCTATTGATAAAATTATCGGAAAGATTTATCCTGTTTTTGGTTTTGCACTGATATTTATGGCACTCAGCCTGATCATTGCCCTGATCGTGAAAGGTTATACCATCCCTGAGTTGACTCCCGATAATTGGCATAACTTCCACTACGATAATGAGAAATTTCCCATCTTCCCCATGCTTTTTATCACGATAGCCTGTGGTGCCATCTCCGGTTTTCATGCCACACAATCGCCTCTCATGGCTCGTTGCATCAAAAATGAAAAAGAAGGCAGAAAAGTTTTCTACGGGGCAATGGTACTGGAAGGTATCGTGGCGCTGATCTGGGCTGCAATAAGTATGAGTTTTTTCGGCGGGATCGGGGAACTTGACGAGGTGATGCAGGCACAGAAAGGAAATGCAGCATGGGTGGTCAATGAGATATCCAACTCTCTGCTGGGTCAATTCGGGGCCCTCCTGGCCATACTGGGTGTTGTTGCAGCTCCCATCACTTCCGGTGATACGGCATTCAGAAGTGCAAGACTGATCGTGGGCGACCTCTTCAAATTCAATCAAAAACCCATCAAAAACAGACTACTCATCACCCTACCCCTGTTCGCTGTCGGATTAATCCTTACAAAAATAAACTTTGATGTAATCTGGCGTTATTTTGCCTGGTCCAACCAGACACTGGCGACAGTGGTTCTCTGGACCATTACCGTTTTTCTTTTTCAACAGAAAAAAGCCTACTGGATCACTTTGTTGCCGGCTATGTTCATGACCGCTGTGGTGACGACATATATTCTACTTGCACCGGAAGGGTTTGCCCTCTCAAAAACAATCTCTTATTCGGCAGGCTTGGCTGTGACAATAATATCCTTAGTTCTTTTCCTGCTCTATAGAAAAAAACATGGATAATAAAAAAACATCTCCTGTCGTTGGTTAAATATTATACATGGTAAAGCGATATATAAAATACTTATTATCAGTGCTTTGCTAATATAAATAAGGAACAAACTTGTGTAATTAGGGTAATAATCGGTATCTTTGTAGCCACTCAAACAATAAGCCATGTCGGAAGTTGAAAAGATAAAATCAATAATAGCACAAGGCGAAGGAATAGATATTGAATTTAAAAAATCGCACGATGCTTTGTCCCGGAACGTGTTTGAAACCATTTGTGCCTTTCTGAACCGCAAAGGCGGCCATATTTTACTTGGTGTTGCAGACGATGGCAAGATAGAAGGCATAAAAGAAGATACCATTCAGGATCAACTTGACATATTGGCAAGGGACATGAATAACCCTCAGGTTATTTCACCGACGTTTTACTTGGGAACCGAGGTCATCGAAATCGATGGTAGGAAAATCATTTATATTTACGTTCCGGAAAGCTCTCAACCCCATTCCTATAAAGGAATCATATATGATCGTAATCAGGACGGCGATTTCAAATTAACAAACCAAAGCTTGATAACGAATTTATACTTGCGGAAATATGACGGTTACACGGAAAACAAGATTTTTCCATTTCTGGAAATGAAACATTTCGAGCAAGATAGTTTTGATGAAGTGCGGCGTTTGGTTCGTGTGATGAATCCCAATCACCCGTGGCAATCGATGTCGAATGGGGAAATTTTACGTTCGGCAAGAATGTATTTACCCGATATACACACCGGAAAAGAAGGATATACCTTAGCAGCAGTGCTAATGTTTGGCAAGGAAAACACGATAGCAGCCGTTTCACCTCATTATAAAACGGATGCCTTGTGCCGTAAGGTAGATACGTTAAGGTATGACGACAGGGACGACATTCGATGTAATCTCATAAAATCTTATTTCCGTCTGATGGATTTTATCAATAAACATTTGCCGGACAGGTTTTACATGGAGGGAGTTCAACGCAAAAGCATCCGTGATGTTATCTTCCGGGAGGCTGTTGCTAATTTTTTGGTACACCGCGAATTTTCCAATCCTTATCCCGCAACCCTTACTATTTACAGGAATACGGTTGTAACCGAAAATTGGAATATTCCTTTTATGTCGGGACACATAACGCTCGTGAGTTTTTCAATTATTTGTACAATTAATCAATCAATCTTACTTCAAGAACCAG
>JAENWZ010000337.1 GCA_016649795.1 Proteiniphilum sp.
TTCTGTTCATTCGCCACGATCAGGTTGCGGACATGGATGATCTGCTTCTCCAGCTCCCTGTAGACCGGTGCAAAACGGAGGTTCTCCCCCGGATTCTCTCCTGCCGAGTAGAGGATAGCTGCCTCCACATGGCGGGCATCCTTCCCGAAGACGCTCTCCACCATCAGCCTGTAGACAGCCGTCTGCACCTCATGGTTGAGGGCGATCCTGCCGCTATCGTATGCGGGATAGGGGAGCCTGCCCGATTTCAGCTCCACGATCTTCGCCTCCGCCTCCCCGGCAGGCAGGTGCAGCAGGTCGAGCCGTCCCTGAAACCCGAACCGCTCGCTGAAGAAAGAGGGTTCCAGCGTGCATTGATGCACATCTATTGCCCGTCTGGGGAAATCGTCGCGGATCACACGGCGGATATGGTCGAACTGACTCTCCGCCTTCTGCATAAACAGGCGGAAATCATCGTCGCTGCGGATATCCTCACAGCTGGTGTACTCAAAGGGGGACTGTCTGAATGAACGCAGGAAGACATCTTCAAATGAGACCTCATCCGGTTTTTCCGCGAACACCAGCTCATCAAGGAAGAAGTTGGCCAGGTTACCCAGCAGCAGGTAGGAGCGGTTCTCCCTCGCCTCGAACTTGTTGCGGAAGTAGTGAAGAGGAGTGATGGCATAATCCTGAAAGCACTCCGCGATGGCGGATGCGTCGATCAGGTAGTCCGGCTCGAGCACGATCAGCCGGGGGATGAAATATCCCTCTTTGTCAATCTCACAGTCGATCAGGTTCAGTTGCGCTCCCTCCCGGTATGGTACCTCCGCGACTGTTCGGCTGTCGCCGAGTTGCGGCAGGTCGTAGCGAACCATCAGTTCCGCACCGGGCGTGCTCTCAGCGGCGCAGACCAACTCTTTCTTTTCTTTATCAATTTTCAGCAGTTGTACCCGCATGGTGTGGGAGGGACCCTGCTCCCCCGGTTCACTGGGTTGGTAAGATTGCAGATCCATCAGGAGAGGAGTAAAATGATTTTCGGCAGAAAGATGACGATCTCCACCGCCAGCGCGGCCATTGCTGCCAGCAGCACTGCCGCGGCGGAGATATCTTTCACTTTCTTGATGGCAGGGTGAATCTCTTTCCTGCAGGTGAAATCGGATAGATGCTCCAGTGCGCTGTTCATTGCCTCCATGGCAAAGACACCACCTGTCACGATGATGATAGCCAGCCATTCCTCGCGGGAGATATGGAGTGAAAACCCCGTGATCACCGCCGCGATGGCAGCGGCCAGCTGCAGCCTTATGTTGGGTGTCTCCCGGAAGAGTGTCGCTGCACCCCGGAAAGCATACCTAAAGGAAAGGATTCTGTTTTTAATGTAACCCATTTAGTTGTCAGATTGTTTTCTCGAACACGAAATCATCCATTACATACCCGTTCCCGATATCGTTCACTTCCTCCTTTGCCAGAAAGAAGCCGGTGCGATGGTAAAAACTGATCGCATTTTCGTTATGCTTGTTCACATTCAGATAGATAGCACTGTCGCCCGCTTCACGTGCCCTCTGCAGTGCAAAATCTATCAGCATCCTTCCAATCCCCTTTTTCTGCTGACCAGGGAGGATATACAGCTTGTGGATTTTCGTCTTCTCCTTGTTTTCACAATTGTGCTCTATAGACATATACCCCACGTTCTGATCGTCCGCTGTTACCAGGAAATAGTGATGATTTTTCTCCTCCATCTGTTCGCGCAGGCTTGCATCGCTGTACATCCACTCAATCATATAGGCTATCTGTGAGGCGGAAAGGATATCTTTGAATGCTTCTGGCCAGGCAAGTGCGGAGACCTCCTGTATCGCTTGGATATGACTGGTTGTTGCCGGAACGATATGAATCATGATTATGGTTTATTTTTGTTCTCCAAAAGTACAAAATTTGTGCTGTTTTCTATACTTCATTGTTACGAAATAGATCTCATTCGTTTATCTTTTCGGATATTATTTCACTTTTTTTACTGTTGACAACAAAAAAACTGATCAAAATGAGTAAGTTATCAAAAAAATCATTAAA
>JAENWZ010000317.1 GCA_016649795.1 Proteiniphilum sp.
AATGCTTTAAATTGTTGTGTAAAAATTGTCTTATCTTCTGCCATTTTTAATCATTAAGATACGAGAAAGAGGGATGATGTTCGCAGCTGAGAAATGAGTTACAAAACAAAGTAACCTTCACTTCAAACCGAATGAATCATAACCAAAATAAGATGCATCAATAATAAGACCGCAAGTAATAGATAAAAAGCGATAGGCAATTATCCCTCAACAGATGTTGACCCGTGGTGATCTTGAAAAGTTTTAGTTTGAGCGTAATTGGAGGGTATGATGACCAGCATCCAGCTTTACTGTTTTATTCCCTTTGATATAATCGGGCAGAATGAGCGTGGCGATGCTGTTGGCAGGGATGGTAACCTGATAAGTGATCTTTTTCTTCTCCCGTTTCCATGTAGAGACAATCAAGCCATAGGGTGATTGGAACGTAGCTGTAAAATGATCCAGCTCATCCGGCATGTTCGGTCGTAAGATGATATGCTTGAATCCGGGTTGTGCAGGATCAGGGAAGATGCCTCCCAGTCCTTTAAAAAACCAAGCTCCAATCTCACCGAACATCATATGATTGTCAGAGATATCCCTCTCGGCATCCAGATCCCAGTTTTCGAGCAGCGTAGTGGCTCCGTTCACAATCCACCAGCCCCATGAAGGATAGCTGTCCTGTGTCGCCACCTTATAGGCCGCCTCAAAGTAACCATTCTCACTCAATGCATTCAGGATAGCTTTGGCACCCAGGACGCCCACATCGAGGTGGAAATCGGCTTCTTCCACCTTCTCGGCAAGATTCTGAGCTACCCTGGCGATCATCTCTTCCGGTACAATCTTCCATTGAAGAGGTACACTCAGTTCGGTCTGTGTGCCGCTGGCATAGATACCGCTTTCTCTGTCCAGATATTTCTCATTGACAGCATGTTTTATCTTCTCAGCCAATGCCGAATAGTAACGATAATCCTCCTCTTTATTGAACAATTTTGCGGCGTTGGCAAGGATGCTGGCATCTACATAAAAGTAAACGGAGGATGTCAACTCCAGGTTTGACCGTGACTTTACCGGCACCCAGTCACCACGTCCCCAGGAAGTCAAATGATCGGGGCTGTTACGATCTACATAATCCACATACCTTTTGATGTTTTCATAACTGTCTGCCAGCAACTTATCATCGCCATAGAAAAGATAAATATTCCAGGGTATAATGGCAATGGTACTTGTCCAGTCCAATCCGTTGGCTGTACCATAACCCCATCCGCCGGTAGGGATAATGTCGGGAAGCACACCGTTGGGCTGCTGTTCATCTCTGTGGTCAGCCAGCCATTTTTCATAGATCGTGATACCGTCGAAATTGTAGAGGGCTGTCTCGATGGCGAAATGACCGTCACCGGTCCACCCGTTTTTCTCCCGTTGCGGACAGTCGGTGGGATAACCCATCAGGTTGGAGAGATAGGCGTTGTTGGTTGCCTGCCACAACCTGTTAATAAGGTCGCTGGATGACTCAATCTTACCCACCGGAGGCACATCACTATGCATAAAGAAGGCTGTCAGACTCTGTTGATCGAGCTCGATGGGATTGTTGGCCGTCACCTCCACATAACGAAATCCTTTATAGTTGAATGTGGTCATAAATTCATCCTCTCCCTTTCCGCTTAAGAACAAAATATCGGTCTGGAACGGGTCTGACTCTTTATCTCCTCTGTAATAGACATCGATATTTGACATATCCAATCGTCCGTTGTCATGCAAACGTTCACCGTGCTTTATTCTTACCTCGGTCCCTTCAGCTCCCGAAACTCTGATCCGTGTCACTCCAGACATATTCTGTCCGAAGTCATAGAGATAGCTTTTATCATCTATTCTGTTAAAGGATCTGGCAGGAATGGTCAGAACGTTGCGTATCGGTCTTAGCTGCTGGGCAGTAATATTTCCTGAGGGGGCTGAACGATAAGCGACACCATGCCATGCAGCGTCATCGAATCCGGGACTGTCCCAGCCTCTCTGTTCAAGACGTGCATCATAATGCTCTCCGGTATAGATACTGTTAAAAAGCAGCGGACCTTCCGATTTCTTCCAGCTCAGATCTGTGGAGATGGTCTCAGTAGTACCATCAGTATAGCTTATCCGAAGATCGAGACAGAAAGTGGGACGGTTGCGCCAGGGGGCTCTGTCGAAATCCCATACAGCCTTGGACTGGTGGTTGTACCATCCGTTACCCAACAGTACGCCAATAGCATTAGCCCCGTTTTGGAGCTGTGACGTTACATCGTGGGTCACATAGAGGTTTCTCCTGTCGAAGCGGGTGTACATTGGATCAAGCCGGTGATTACCAATTTTTTCGCCATTGAGGTATAGCTCGTACAATCCTGCCACTGCAATATATGCACGGGCTGATTGAATCTCCTTTTTTGCCGGGAACTCCTTACGGAAATAGG
>JAENWZ010000019.1 GCA_016649795.1 Proteiniphilum sp.
CAGTCCGGGTATTTGATGCAGCCAGATCTCTATGAGTGAAGAGTTGAATACAGGTAGATACTTCGTTGGGATATAGTCGGAATGATTCACCAGGGAGAGCTTGGGATGGTCGGCATTCAGCCATGAGGGCTTCTGGCCGCAGGTGACAAAATGCACCTTCCTTACCCAGGGAGCAAATTTCTCCACACCTCTGAACCAGTACTTTAAGAAGCCATAATCCCGAAAGCGAGCCTCCGACACCTCATTTTTTGAGTTGTCAATCTTGCCGGAATAGTTTACGAAATCAGCTTTCCACTTCGGATCGTCCATATCGACCCAGGTGATGACAAAATCGATTCCCATTTTCTGAATGATTAAATGTTTTCTTCTCCTCCCGTCAGAGTGTTTATTGCCTTTTCCAGGCGGCGCAGTGTCTCCTCTTTGCCTATCAGATCGGTGATGTTGAACATGTGGGGACCTTTCCCTTCACCCACGATAGCCAGTCGGAAAGCATTCATGATATTGCCTGTGTGGAGCTGGTTCTGCTGAATCCATTCCATCACGGTTTTCTCCTGGTTCTCCACGGAGAAATCATCCATCTCACGGATCAGTTGCATCAGTGACCTCATATGGTCGGGGGACTCTGCCTTCCAGCGTTTACGGGTTGTCTTTTCATCATAGCTTGCGGGTGCTACGAAGAAAAAGGAGGATTGCTCCCACAGCTCTTTCACAAAGTGAACACGCTCCTTCACCAGCCCAACCACCTTCGTCACTTTCTCCGTTGGTGCGCTCACCCCTTTTTCCTGAAGGATGGGAGCGAAGAGGGTTGCCAATTCACTGTCGGGAGTGTTGAGGATATAGTGATGGTTGTACCATTTGGCTTTCTCCACATCAAATTTGGCGCCGCTTTTACTGCATCTGTCAAAAGAGAAAGCCTGCACCAGCTCATCGAGTGAGAATATCTCCTGTTCTGTTCCCGGGTTCCACCCCAGGAATGCGAGAAAATTGATTACCGCATTGGGCAGGTAACCGCTTTCACGGTATCCGGTTGAAAGATCACCGCTAGCCGGATCCCTCCATTCCAAAGGAAAAACGGGGAAGCCGAGGCGGTCACCGTCACGTTTGCTTAGCTTGCCATTCCCTTCGGGCTTGAGCAGCAGCGGCAGGTGAGCAAAACGGGGCATACTCTCTTCCCATCCCAGACTCTTATATAGCCACACATGCAGCGGTGCTGAGGGGAGCCACTCCTCTCCGCGGATGACATGGGTGATCTCCATCAGATGATCATCCACCACGTTGGCCAGATGATAGGTGGGCAGCTCATCCGAAGATTTATAAATCACCTTATCGTCGAGCACCGAGGAGTGGATCACCACCTCACCGCGGATCATGTCACTGACGGTGATATCTTTGTCGGGTTCAATTTTAATACGCACAACGTATTGTGTTCTGTCCTCAATGAGCGATTGCGTCTCCCCGTCCGACAGCGTGAGCGAGTTGCGCATCATCTCTCTGGTGGATGCATCGTATTGGAAATTGGCAATCCCGGCCCTTTTGGCTTCCAGCTCTTCAGGGGTGTCGAAAGCGATATAGGCTGCTCCGCTGTCGAGTAGCTTTTTCACCTGCTCCTTGTATATCTCCCGGCGTTCAGATTGTTTGTAGGGCCCGAATTTGCCCCCTTTTGCGGGACTCTCATCGAACGGCAGTCCCAGCCAGTCGAATGTCTCCCGGATGTACTCTTCTGCTCCCGGAACAAACCGTGAGGAATCGGTGTCTTCAATGCGAAGAATAAAATCGCCCCCCTGCTGCTTGGCATAGAGGTAGTTATATAATGCCGTGCGCACTCCGCCAATGTGCAGCGGGCCGGTGGGGCTGGGCGCAAAACGGACTCTTGTCTTGTGATACATTTGGTATATAAAAATTAGCGTCTTCCGGCAATGACTTAATCAGTGAGAATTGTTATCGGTCTGTTGCCCTACGAAAACATGAGTTATAATCTGCAAAGATAGGAAAAATCGTTAAAGTGGATGTCATAAACAGAGCCGGGATTCATTCCCCATATTAAAGAGCAGGTCTATAATGCTCAGATTAGGGATGAAACCATGTCTGTCGGCGAAAACCTGGTAGTAGTGACCTGATTCGTAATCTGATCTTTTTTTTGGATGAATGGTCTCGCGCAGATCGATGTAATTTTCAGGCAGCGTTTGCATGTATGCTGAACTACAGGAGATAGTCGTCTCGATACCGATGAGGCGGCAAAGGAGCTGGCGCAGCTCTTCGTTGAAATCGTGCAGGAAAGTGTACTTCTTCTCGTAAAAAGGTCGGAAATCCTCCTCGTAATATTGAAAGAAGGGGGATGAGTTGTATGCCGAAGCAATGGCGTTCCAATGCAGATGTCTCCAGTTGCCATGTTCAGCAATACGGATATCCTTCATCCTGCATTTCGGCGTTGTAGGTCTCTCCACTGGGAGGCTCAATGGCAAAGGTCCGTTTGCCCCTGCAATGGAGCAACGGTTACGATACGACTGCTTCTGGTAGTTGTCGTGTATCTCTATGACAGCGTTGCCGGCTCTGTGGAGCCGGCTGTAGTACTCAACGGGAGCAAGATAGAACGACGACAACAGCACCCTGTGCGCTCTCTCCGGTTTGCTCATGCCGGCACTTTCGCACTGCGGAACAATCTTCTCCATCGTATTTTTCCGTCGAACCATCCTTTGTCTTTCTCCAGTGATAACCAGATGAGTATGGGCTTACCCACGATATGATCCTCAGGAACAAAACCCCATACACGCGAATCGGCAGAGTTATGACGGTTATCTCCCATCATGAAATAATAATCGAATTTGAAGGTATAGGAATCTGCCTGTTCGCCGTTGATGTATACTTTCCCGTCGCGATAAGCGAACTCGTTTCCTTCGTAATTCTTTATGCAACGTTCATATGCCGCCACTTTGTACGCAATATCGCTGTCGAAGCTGATGGTTTCTCCCTTTTGAGGTATCCATAGCGGTCCGAAGGTGTCGCGTGACCATCCGGTATCGTAATTGAGCGGATAGTAGTAGCTCTGTCCCGGTTGTTCTTTTTCTTTGATGATATCCCAGACGAAAGGTTTGGCTTTCAGCTGCTCCATCATTTTATCAGTTAAGGGAATACTGAAGTAGATCCTGCCGTTATTACCGTTACGCTGCTGCAGACCGAACAGCACCAGGCTGAGACTGTCTACCTCTGTCAGGTCCTGCGAGCGTGTCACCACCTGCCCGTTGTTGTCTTGTGTGTAATAATCGGCCTTGTTAATGCCCAGTTCCCTGAAGAGATCAGCAGAGATCACAGTGCCGTCGGTGTGAATCATATAATTGTGCTGCGAAAGACGCGGGTTAGGCAGATAAGTGCCATCGATATAGACAGAGTCGTTCCTGATTGCGATGGTCTCACCGGGGAGTCCTATACAGCGTTTTACATAATTCTCGCGCCTGTCCACCGGACGATAGACTATTTCCCCGTAGGTACGCTTATCAGATCTCACTCCTTCACTCCCGTTGGGATTATGTTTCACCAGTGTGTAAAAATCCACACCCTGCATGTTCATTGCGACAGTATCGCCGGTAGGAAAGTTAAAGACAACAATATCATTTCTTTTCACTTCACCGATTCCTTTCAGACGTTTATATTTCCACTGCGGCTTTTCGAAGTAGGATTTACCTCCCACAACAGGCATGGTATGCTGCGCCAGCGGGAAGGAGAGGGGCGTAATGGGTGAGCGGGGGCCGAAGCTAAGCTTGCTGACAGCCAGGAAGTCGCCTACCAGCAGCGATTTCTCAAGGGAAGAGGTGGGAATCTGGTAATTCTGAAAGAAGAAAGTGTTGATAAAGTAGACAGCGATCAGGGCAAACAGGATGGCATCTATCCATTCCATTGTTTTACGGAATGTATTGTTTTTCGATTTTTTCCAGAACGACCAGGGTACATATTTGGTGATGTAGATATCAAAGAAAAGAATAATAAAGAGTAAGAGCCACGGTGAGCCTGCCCAGAAAGCGAACAATAGGGTAAACGCAACCCATACGGCAAACAAAATCCATTGATGGCGTGTAGCACTTGAAAAGCGTTGTTTGAATCTCATAATCATCTATTGTTTGAAAAGTGTGTTACAATATACCCAGCATATCTTTCATGCTCAGTAACCCTTTTTTCCCTTTCGTGAACTCTGCGGCCAGCACAGCCCCGAGAGCAAGCCCTTTACGGTTTTTGGCATCGTGAGTGATACGGATTGTGTCGGCTTCCGATTCATAGATGATCGAGTGAATGCCCGGCACCTCTCCTTCGCGAAAGGCTTTTATCTGCAGCTCATCGGGTGAATCGCTCCTGTTGAGCGCCCATTTCCCTTTCCTGTCAATCTTCTCCAGAATGCTTTCAGCCAGTGTGATGGCTGTGCCACTGGGGGCATCGAGCTTGTGGATATGATGCGTCTCTTCCATGCGCACATCATAACCGGGAAACTGATTCATGATTTTTGCCAGATAGTTGTTGAGGGCAAAGAAAATGTAAACCCCTAAGCTGAAGTTGGAGGCGTAGAAAAATGTTTTCCCCTGGTTGTCACACGCATCCTTTATCTCATCCAGCTGTTCCAGCCATCCTGTTGTGCCTGAGACGACGGGCACACCTGTAGCAAAGGCCTGTCTGTAATTATGCAGTGCGCTCTTGGGTGATGTGAACTCAATCGCCACCTCCGCGCTTTTAAACTCGGGAGAGGTGAATTTTTCCTCTTCATTCATGTCGATGGTGCATACAACTTCATGCCCTCTTTCAAGTGCAATCTTCTCAATCTCATGCCCCATCTTTCCGTAACCTATCAATGCTATCTTCATATACCTGTTTTAAATACTTATTTCATCTGTTGCTGCTCTTCAGCTTGAATTTTTTTGTTGTAGTGAGCAAAAGTACAAAATAAATAGAAACATCCCGTAACGCATAAGGGAAATTCGTCCGGCAGGGACTCTCCCTTACAGCCATCCCTCCTTTTTGTACCACTCCACCGTTTGCTCCACCCCTTCTTTCAATCTCCATTTTGGTACAAAGCCGATCTCCTTTTTCAGCGGCTCTGTATCACAAGACCAGTTACGCTGTTTCATGATAAGGTATTTGTCGCTGTTGAAGGTGGTGGCTTCACCGAAGAGTGCCGCTGCTTTCTCGCTGATGAAGGCGGCAGGTCTGACCAGGAAAAGAGGTATCTTCAACCGTATCACATGCTTTTTATGAAGCGCTGTCTGCACGATGGCGTTGAACTCCCTGTCGGTATAGATCTCTCCGTCGGCAACGAAATACTCTCTCCTGTTAATTCCCTTTTCTATAAGCGTGAAGAGGACATTCACCAAATCCTCACTGTGGATAAATGATAAAATCTGTTTCTTGCACCCCGCGCCCACATCCAACCCGTTTTTTACTGCTTTCATCAGGATGAGATAGTCCCTGTCGCGCGGGCCGTAGACACCTGTGGGACGAAGAATAATGTAGGGAAAACCTTCAATACTTTTCAGGTAGTTCTCGGCCTTCAGCTTACTTTTACCGTATGCCGTAGCGGGGTTGGGCAGCTGGTCAGACCTGATTGGCGTGTAGTTGAACTCATCGCCCGCACCCATTGCGCCGAGAGAGCTCATAAGAACGAAGGTGTCGGGGAGAGCTCCTATCTCTGTCAGGGCTTCCACCAGATTACGGGTATGTCCGTAATTCACTTTGTCGAAATCAGATTTGTGGAGTGCCTTGGTGAGACCGGCAATATGCAGTATATGATGAAACCGGCCGTTTTCTTTCACCAATTGCAGCAGTTGATCCCTGAGCATCTCTTTGTCGTGGTATTGCAGATCGATCAAACGAACAGGTTTCCCCTGCAGGTATTGACGGCTGCTGCTTCTGCGAATACCGGCCCATGTTTCATATCCCAGTTCAAGTGCCCTGTCTACCGCTGTGCTGCCAATAAACCCGCTGGCACCGGTAATGAGGATTCTTTTCTTTTCCATCATCTCTATCATTAACTGATTACAAAAATAGTGATAACTTAAGGATTTGATCAGCGGAACCAATTTTTTTTATTACTTTGCGTTAACTAAAGCACGTTTTATTTGTTTTATTAAAAACTGACGTTGATTATGAGCAAAAAAGTTACAACTCCCTCTTCTGCTACTAAGCCGAAGAAGAAAGACCTTACCATTTCAATTATAGATTTTCTTACAGAAAATAATGACAAACAATTTAATTATAAACAGATAGCCGCTGCTTTGAATGTCCGGGGCGAGGAGGGGCGACGTGTATTGATCAAGGTACTCGACAAACTGCGTGACGAGGATATGCTGCTGGAAACATCCAGGGGCAGGTATCGCATCAACAACCGCGGACTGATGCTGGACGGTCGTTTTGAAAGAAGAAGCAATGGGAAAAATTTCTTTGTGCCTGACGACGATGCAAACAATATTTATATTCCCGAACGTAACAGCAAGCATGCCATGAATGGTGATCGTGTGCGCGTGCAACTGCTGGCGAAGCGTAAGCGTGCTGAAAGCGAAGGGACAGTGGTGGAGATACTGGAGCATACGCAAAGCCGCTTCGTGGGTGTGCTGGATGTACAGAAACATTATGCGTTTCTGGTAATGGACAGTAAGTATCTCTCCAACGATATATTTATTCCGAATGAGGATATCAATGGTGCTAAGAGTGGGGACAAGGTGGTTGTTGAGATAGTGGAATGGCCGGAGAAAGCAAATAACCCGGTGGGGAAAGTGATTGATATCCTTGGCAAACCGGGACAAAACGATACCGAGATGCACGCCATCTTGGCGCAGTACGACCTGCCCTATAAGTACCCCGAGGCGGTGGAGAAATATGCGGAAAAGATATCGGCTACCATCGATGAAAAAGAGATCGCCAGACGGGAAGATTTTCGTGATGTTTTCACCATGACTATCGATCCGAAAGATGCCAAAGACTTTGATGATGCACTCTCGCTTCGTAAAATAGCTCCTACACAGTGGGAGGTGGGTGTACATATCGCCGATGTAACGCATTACGTGCGACCGGGGGATCTGGTCGACCGGGAAGCAGAGAACAGAGCTACATCCATCTATCTGGTCGACAGGACCATCCCCATGCTGCCGGAGAGGTTGAGCAACGGGTTGTGCTCCTTGCGTCCCCAGGAAGAGAAATTATGCTTTTCGGTTATCTTCAACCTGAACGAGAAAGCGGAGATCAAGAAATCGCGTATCGTGCGCACGGTCATTAAGTCTGACAGCCGTCTTGCCTATGAAGATGCACAGACGGTCATTGAGACGGGGAAAGGTGCTTTCTCAACGGAGATACTCCAGTTGAATGATTTTGCCAAACAGCTGCGTGAGAGACGTTTTAGCAGCGGAGCGATCAATTTTGAGCGCTATGAGGTGAAATTCAACCTCGACGAGAAAGGGAAGCCGCTGGGCGTCTACTTCAAAGAGTCGAAAGAGGCCAATCACCTTATTGAGGAGTTTATGCTGCTGGCAAACAAAGCGGTTGCAGAAGCTATCGGCAGAGTACCCAAAGGAAAGAAAGCCAAAACGTTTGTTTATCGTATTCACGATGTGCCTGATCCGGAAAAGCTGGATACGCTCAATTCATTTATCCTTCGTTTCGGTCATAAAATAAAACCGGATGGAACAAAAGTGGAGGTGGCCAAAAGCATCAACGCGCTGTTGGATAAGGTGCAGGGCAGGCCCGAAGAGAATCTGGTCGAAACCATTGCTATTCGCACCATGTCTAAAGCCGTCTACTCCACGAAGAATGTGGGGCATTACGGGCTGGCATTCGAATATTACACTCATTTCACCTCACCCATACGCCGTTATCCCGATATGCTGGTACACCGTTTGCTGGAAAGTTATCTGGAGGGAGGCAAGAGCGTTGATCAGGGTTCACTGGAGGATGAGTGCAAGCATTGCTCACAAATGGAGCAGGTTGCTTCTAACGCTGAACGTGATTCCATCAAGTACAAACAGGTGGAGTTCATGTCCGAGAAAATAGGGAAAGTGTACGATGGTGTCATCTCCGGTGTGACCGAGTGGGGTATCTATGTGGAGATCAACGAGAACAAGTGCGAAGGAATGATCCCTATCCGTGAGATGGATGATGATTTTTACGAGCTGGATGAAAAGAATTTCCGCCTGGTAGGGCGTCGCACCAAAAGGGAGTACCGTCTTGGGCAGCCTGTGAGCATTAAGGTGGCGAGAGCAAACCTGGAGAGGAAACAGCTCGATTTTATTTTTACCTGATCCGCTGTTCCTTTCGGGTATGACGAATGGAGGAGCTCTTTCCCAGTAAACGGAAGGCGATGTTGAGATATGCTGTGCTCTCAGAGCTTTCTCCTGAGAAGAGTGCTCTCATCGCTTTCTTCAGTGCGGCAAAGAGGCTGTAGGCAGCCGCTTTTGTCCATGGATAGTTTGGATTTACCGCCTCCGTTAAGAAGTAAACAAATTCCGAATAAAACCTCTGCTTGCGGCTTACCGGACGGGACGCTCTGTCGTGATAGCCAAATGCTGCTCTCACCAGACCTAATTTATACCCCTGTTTTTGTACGCGATGTACAAAATTCCGGTCTTCACCATAATGAGCGAAAATGGGAGCAAAAACACCCACCTCCTCTATGACCGAAACGGGGATCAACCACATGGCTGCGTTGATAAACGGATACTCCGTCACTTCAGATGGCAGTTGAAGTGCCTCCTCCCTGTTTTTCAGCCGTGTGTATTCCGAGAAACCGAAGTCCGCGGCATCCCCTTTTCCGTTCAAATGAACAGGTGACAGAATGCTGTACTCCCTGTTTTTTTCAGCTGCTGCAATCAATTTCTCCAACGTGTCAGATTCAATCCATGCATCCTGATTAAGAAGGAACAGATAATCGAATCCTGCTTCTTTCGCATAATTCATACCGATATTGTTGGCTCTCCCGAATCCGAGGTTTTCGTGGGTCTCAATTAGCACCACCCCGGGATATTCGTTCCTGACAATCTCGCACGTGGCATCGTCAGATCCGTTATCTATCACCACAATGGTTGCAGGAAGAGAGGAGGCCCCGGCAGAGGGGATACATTTGTGAATCCACGGCTCAGAGTTATAGGAGACGATGATGATACATGCAGAAGGAGTATTTCCTGTCAGCTTAGTCATGATGATTGGTCGCTTTAATCATACATTTACGAAAGAAAGGGGGCTCCATTTTTTTCAGATCATTCTGATAAATCATCACCCCACTATTGGGTCGGTGGTGAAACCGATGATCCTCAAAAAAGCGACTGAAGAGATCGAAATCGTGCTGATGATGATAGGTGCAGAGTGCAATTTTAACCGGTTTACAGAGCAGCATCTCTTTCATCCCCTTCAGTACGGATGATTCAGCACCCTCAACATCTATTTTATAGAACCCGGGCTTCTCTTCTATCTGCCGGAAATAGTTGTCCAGCGTAATTTCATTACTGTTGTTCCTGTCCGATACATATTTCGGGATGATTCTGATCTTCTCTTTCCAGGGAGTAAAGGTTGCTTCCAATGCTTCAATCCACTGCCGGTCCTGTTCAAAAAGATAGATTCTCTTCGTCTTCTCAATATTCATCAGGGAGAAATATCCCTCCGCACATCCCACATCCGCCAGGATTTCATTATCTTCTATCTGAAAATCAACATCGGTGTAGCAATGGGGAGCATGCTCATCCTGTTCGATACGCAGGCCGTTAAACATCAATTGTACGGTACGTCTGTTCTGTGAACGTTTGAAATAGAGTCTTTTACCGTCGGTGATCACATAGGGTAAGCCGTTCGATTGATCAACAAATACCTCGATCTCTTCAGCGATGTATTTTTCCTGAAAAGCGCCGAAGAAAGTAGTCAGGGGGTGTTTCGCAAGGTAGTTGACTGCATCATTGATCTCTTTATCACCGGAAGGAAATTGAGTGAAATGATCTAAAATTCTCTTACGTACCTTTTTTTTCTTTTTCGTATGAAGATTGTTCTTCCATTGTGAACAGACCTTGTAAATTAATGTATGAATCATCTTATTCATTTTTTCTCATTTTTTTTGATTGAAATCCATTCTCTGATTTCCCTGGTCATCTCCAGTTTAAACAGGTGACACAGCAGCAGATAGAGTACGCCTGTAACTACAACATTCACCAAAATGAAAGGCAGGTTTTTGTCTATATTCAGGGTGAGGAGATATCCTGCAGCCACACTCACGAAAGCAATGATTGCATAGGGTACGGCGTCCTTCAAAAAGTCAAAAAGTGAATATTGAATCAGCTTCCTTGATAAAATAAGGGAGATAAAAAGTGTGATATAGGTATATACAACCCAGCTGGAGGCTAAGCCCATGATCCCATAGGGGAACAGTAGCGCGATCAGCAGCACCAGGATGACTCTTCTGATGATCTCCACACCAAGAAAATAGTTTGCCTTCTCGCGGGCTATGAACAGTTCATTCAGTACGAAGGCAAAGGGTGAAACCATTCCGGCAAGGCATAACACCTGAAAATAGGGTACCGCCGGCAGCCATTTATCTCTGAAGAGAAATAGAAATGTGGGTTCTGCAATCAATATCATCAGAAAGCCAATAGGGAAGGAGAGGAAGGCGAGTGATTTCATCATCTTGCTCACAACCCTTTTCAGCCGTTCGGTCTGTTCGTTTATCTCCGGCAGAACCAGCATGGAAACCGAGCGGAAGGTATTGGAGAGAATCCCGAACGGGATTTCCTGATATTTGCTGGCCTGACTGTAATAACCCACCTGTTTCATTGAATTGGGGTAAAAGAAAGCGATGATGCTGGGGTAGATATTGTTGAAAACCGCATTGATCAGCGATGTGAGCAGAAGTTTATTACTGAGTCCTGAGAATGAGCGGAGAATTTTCAGGCTGAAGATGCGGAGAGGAATCCATCGCGAATAGAGCCAGAGAAACAGTGACCGGAAAAAAGCGAACAGTAATGTCTGCACCACCAGCGTCCAGACACCAAAGCCATTCAATGCCATTACAATGGCGACGGTGGCAGTGATAAGCAAAGCGGCCATGTTCACTTTGGTTATCCCCCTGAAATCGGCTCTCTTGATAAGCAGTGTCTGCTGTATGATCCCCCCGGCATTGAGTATAAGCGATAGGAACAGGATGCGCGAAACAGGCTCTATGCGCGGTTCATGGAATATAGTTGCAAGCAGCGGGGCTATCGCAAACAGGATCAGATACAAAAGAATACTGAAGCCCAGGTTAAAGTAAAAAACAGTACTGTATTCGGCAGGGGAGATTGTTTTCCTGTTCAGTAACGCGCGGGTAAAACCGCTGTCAATTAATAGGTTGGAGAATGCGATAAAGAGAGCAAGCGCTCCGATCAATCCATACTCCGAAGGATCGAGAATACGCATAAGGACAATGCTCGTCCCCAGATTGATCATTTGCTGCCCGAATTTATCGGTGAAACTCCAGAATAGAGAAACGGTTGTTTTATGTTTTAACGTTGATTCCGCCATCAGAGGTTGAAAATTGCCGGTTGTTGCTGCAAAAGTACGCAACTTAATTCAGATTTTCTGTTTTTACCCTAATGAGTTTGAACAACGAGGCGATTGTGATTCTCCTGCGCTCTCCTTTTTTCAGAATGATTTTTTTTGTACGTTTGATTTAAAATTAAGAGATGAATGAGCTTTTCGGATGAGATAAAACAACAGGCATTGCTGCTGGGTTTCGATGACTGCGGTATTTGCCGTGCAGACGACAGTGGTGAAGAGGCCCGTTATATGCAGTGGATCGCCGACAACTGCCAGGCCGGGATGAGCTATATGGAGCGTAATATCGATAAAAGAATCGATCCCCGGCTACTCGTGGAGGGTGCACGGTCTATTGTCTCTGTTGCTCTGAATTACTATCCGCACGAGAAACTGCCGGAGCAGGTGCCGCAGTTCGCCTATTATGCCTACGGTGATGATTATCATGATATTGTACGCGGGAAACTGCGACAGCTGTTCGACTGGATCAGGGAACGTCATCCCTCCCTCACGGGGAGATACTTCTCCGACTCCGCCCCTGTGCTGGAACGTTTCTGGGCTGCACAGGCCGGATTAGGGTTCATTGGAAAGAATACGCTTCTGATCATTCCCGGCAAGGGCTCCTACTTTTTCCTGGGTGAGCTGATAATTGATATAGAACTGGATTATGACACCCCTGTGACCCAAAACTGCGGCCGCTGCCGCCGCTGCCTGGATGCTTGCCCTACGGGTGCCATTGAGAAGCCCTACCGGCTCAACGCCAATAAATGCATCTCCTGGCAGACCATTGAGAACAGGGGAGAGATCACACCTGAGATCGTTCCCCTCCTGAGTAATAATGTATATGGCTGCGATATCTGTCAGAAGGTGTGCCCCTGGAATCACTATGCCAGACCCCATACCACCCCCGGGTTGATGCCCTCAGAGGCATTTCTCTCGCTCGATCTGGAGAAACTGACACAGATGAGCGAAGAGACCTATCGCGCTGTTTTTCGCCGGTCGGCCGTCAAAAGAGCCAAATACTCCGGACTGAGACGGAATGCTGAAGCTATTTCCAAAACTCGCAATAAATAGTTACTTTTGCATCAATAAATTATGGAAGATAACTTCGACATACATAGCAACCGTTATTCTCAGGATACCGAACGTGAGTACGAGAACACGTTGCGTCCCCTCACCTTTGGTGGTTTCAGCGGGCAGGACAAGATCGTGGGTAACCTGAAAATATTTGTCAGCGCTGCACGCATGCGGGGTGAGTCGCTCGATCACGTGCTTTTGCACGGCCCTCCGGGATTGGGGAAAACCACCTTGTCGAATATCATCGCCAATGAGCTGGGTGTAGGGTTTAAGGTTAGTTCGGGCCCTGTGCTCGATAAACCGGGTGATCTGGCCGGTGTCCTCACATCACTGGAGCCGCACGATGTGCTGTTCATCGATGAGATCCACCGTCTCTCGCCGGTAGTGGAGGAGTATCTCTACAGCGCCATGGAGGACTATCGTATCGATATACTTATTGATAAAGGTCCCAGTGCACGTTCAATCCAGATTGAACTGAATCCGTTCACGCTCGTGGGAGCTACCACCCGCAGCGGATTACTTACCAGTCCGTTGCGCGCCCGTTTCGGCATCAATATGCACCTTGAGTATTATGATATGGAAACCCTTACCGGTATCGTGTTGCGTTCAGCCGACATTTTAAAGATTGCCTGCAACCGGAATGCTGCCGAGGAGATTGCTTCACGCAGCCGCGGCACACCTCGTGTGGCCAACGCGCTGCTGCGTCGTGTACGCGACTTCGCCCAGGTGAAAGGGAACGGGAAAATAGACAAACAGATCTCCTCCTATGCCCTTGAAGCACTCAATATCGACAGGTACGGCCTGGATGAGATAGACAACAAGATATTGCTCACCATCATCGATAAGTTCAATGGTGGTCCCGTGGGTATCACCACCATCGCTACGGCTGTGGGAGATGATGTAGGAACGATTGAAGAGGTCTACGAACCGTTCCTTATCAAAGAGGGTTTTATCAAGCGCACACCCCGGGGACGGGAGGCTACCGACCTGGCCTATCTGCATCTGGGCCGCAAAAGAGCCGGCGAGCAGGGGTTGTTGTTTTAGAAATTACTGAAGATCAATTCCAGTTTTAGATTCCCCTCCCTTTTGTCGAGCATGGCTGCAGTAGGCCACATCTGGTTGTATATATCCGTTGGAGTCTGACTTCCGGAAGAGTAGTAGCTTTGCTGTACTGTTGTGAATGTCACATCCACAGGAATCAGATAATAGACCAGATCAAAAGGCACTCCATCTGACTCTTCATTGTAATGATTAATCATCGTGGAGATGTTGTTGAAATTATAGGAATAGGTGGTGGGGTTAAACTCTGCAGAGAGGAAGCTGGTGATATTGTCGTGCATTTTTTTCTGTTCAAAAAAACCGGCCAGTGAATCTCTGTTCACCAACAGGAGATAATCGGGCGGACTTAACTTAACCATTGGGTTCTCAATGGCATCCGGCATGGCATATATTGTAAAGTTCGCCAGATTCAATGCCTGCGATTTCAACTTGTCGTAAATTTGAGAAAGAGGGAATGTGATTTCCGTATTGACTCCGGCGGGACTTTTTACATAGGTGTGCATCGCGCTTTCTCCCAGCAACTGATCGTTGTTATTGCTGATATGGTTTATTTGCGTTACCTCCGGGGTAATGAAGAGGCGCATCGCACTATTACGGATTGTATCCTGCCCGGTGGATGAACCCTTTTCGTCAAGGTAATGATAATGCACATAAAGTGAAGTGAAGCTGACATTGAGCATCGTACTGTTTCCGAAACTGGTAGTAAAATACAATCCCGGGAAAAACTCCCTGAAGGAATCTGCATCCACCATCTTCCCATGACCTGCCTTGTTGTACTCGTTGAGGAATTTCTCACCGATCTCTTTAGGCAGTTTCACATTGATGTCGTAAACTTTATATGATTGCGTACTATATCCCGATGTGTATGATTCGGTCCGGTAAGTGGAGTTTTTGCCTGTAAAAACCTGTCTGCCCAATGGTGCGGACATCTCAGCATATTCTTCGGGGTCATTGTGCGTGTAGTTACTCACACTTTGCAATGATTTTGTAACCTCATAAACAGAGAGCTCCATCGGTGCCAGTGAGTCGCCCATCATCATGGAGTAGGATACAACCACGTTCACCGAGTCGATATCAGCTCCTGCCTCAAAACCTGTTCCCTCGGGGAAATAAAACTCACCGAGATAATCTGATTTGACAGATCCGAAAACGGGATCGATGTATTCCCCCAGTACGGGATATTTCGTTTTGGCAAACATGGAATCTACACGGACAGTGCGTGCTTGCATGTGCAGTGTGTCGATACCTACTTCCAGCCGGTCCTTATCGGGCTGAACGGTGAATCCGACCTGATCGAGTGTATCGTTACAGGATAGTGTGAGTATAGCGACAAAGGTTACGATTAGCGCTTTGTATATGGATGTGAGCTTCATTCGTTTCAAAAAATTTGTTTTTAACCGCGCAAATATCCAAAAAAAAATTGTCAAATAAAAGCTGATGAATTGCTTTCTCTATTTTTTTAAAGATATTTGTGTATAGCAGATTAAAAAAAGCCGGTTAGTTAAGGATTTTAAGTGAATCAGGCATCTAATTTCTCGTAGAATGCATTGATCTCTTCCACGTTTTGGTCGAAATCGGCATTGTGTGGCAGAAACGGCACATTTTTTTCCTGCAGGTATTTCGTCAATGCAGGATCAATCGTTTCACTTCCCTGAATAATGCCGTCAGAGTTATCAATAGCCAGCTTCATCAGGTTCTGATAATCCATTGTGCCCCGTTGTTTTATTGTTTCAATTTCCGGATCTCCTATACCGTCAAAACGGAGCTTGTCGGCGAAGCCGTTATTCAGTGGCTTGTCGAAATTTTCATCATAGAGTGAGCTGACCACTATGGCGTTTTTGAAACAGGGGTCATCGGCATATCCCTTCTTGATATAGAGAGGTGCCAGCGCGCTGAACCATCCGTGACAGTGAATCACATCAGGTACCCAGCGAAGCTTCTTGATGGTTTCCATTACACCGCGAACGAAGAAGATACTTCGTTCATCATTGTCTTCATACTCCTCCCCCTTTTTATCAACAAGCGTTTCTCTGTTTTGGAAATAATCCTCATTGTCTATAAAATAGACCTGCATCCGTGCCGCTTGAATGGAGGCAACTTTGATGATGAGCGAATGATCGGAGTCATCGATGATGAGGTTCATGCCGGAGAGACGAATTACTTCGTGAAGCTGATTGCGGCGTTCGTTGATGTTGCCGTATTTAGGCATGAAAGCGCGTATCTCTTTTCCTTTTTCCTGTATGGCCTGAGGTAAAAAACGGGAGGTATTGGAAATGGTTGTTTCATCGAGATAAGGAAAAATTTCCTGCGTAATGTATAATATTTTTTTCTGCGACATGAAGCTAATTATCTTAAATTGAGAACAAAGATAATAAAAAAAATCCACATAACTACAAAATAAAACGCCATCTATTTTGCAACAAGCAGTATAGCAGGTTTATAGCTATTGGGTGCGTAGATATATGCCTCTACATTATTAAAAATGAGCGTCAAATACCCATAAATCTCATTTCGATTCGCAATTATTGCGCTACTGATTGTAATGTTTTAACGGGCCGTTTCAGTGAAATAATGCTAATAATTTTCTCTATGTGGCAAATATTTTGTTGCTTTGTAGACTAAAAAAAAATTATGGAGATCGTACGTACCGCATCCGGTCTGGATGAAATGCTGCAGCGTTTTCGCCTCAGGGGAAAAACGATAGGTTTTGTTCCTACCATGGGTGCTCTCCATGAGGGG
>JAENWZ010000427.1 GCA_016649795.1 Proteiniphilum sp.
AGATAGAGTTTCTTGCCAGAGATGGTGATCGCACTTACCGGTAGGTCCACTGTCCCGATAACCTTCCACCTGAACCGCTTTTTGGATAAATCACCCTTTTTCAGCTGACCATCCGAGGTGAGGCCATAGATCCTGTTCCCGGCGGCGGCAATATGTCGGATACCGGCTGCCTCGCCGATCTTCTCCCAGCGTAATGCATCTGTCGGACCTCTCCGGAATAGCGAATGACCATCTATATAACAGAGATGGTTCTCTCCTCCGGCGATTCCTATATAAGAGGGTATTGCTCCCTGCTCTTTCCACTGCAGTGTGAAACGGCCTTCCCAGGGACCGGCGTAACCGGCCAGAGCTAGGGAGACAAACTGATCATCCGGCTCAAGGGTGGCATGGGAAAAGCCCACCTGATAGGTATCCTGCGAGAAACAGGGGTATAGGAACATAACAATCAACTGAGAGATAAAGAGTGTTTTTATTCTCATAAATTATGATATTTAAACTGTTTTAGCCTTTACAATTGAGGATCGTTTGATTCGTAATGGAGAACAGGTGAACTACAACTTGCTAATTGTTTTAGCTTCACGAGATATTTTTCTGATGGCCTCTGCAATCTTTTCCATATCGCTCTTACTGCCCAGCAACATTGTCTGATAGAACCATAATGCCTCCTCCTCGCAAAGCCTGTCGTTAACCGGACAGGAGAGCTGCTCCAGCCACTGTTTCATTCTCTTCTCACCGTACACTTGCAGGTAATGCTTGTTCTGAGCCAGGTTCTTTACATAAGCATCTTTGGTCAGTGTTCCATAACCCGTAGAGCAGGGGATCCCTTCGGCGCTGAGTGCCTGAATAAATTTAGCACGGTCCATGCCGGCAAACGCCTTCTTATCGTAGCGGAACATATAGAGATGATAGGCACTGCGGGTAGTACCCTCATAGAGCTTGGCAGGCCTGATACCAGGGATCTCTGAAAGCATCTCCGTCAGATAATTTGCATTATCGGAACGCCGCTGTATCTGTTCCGGGATACGGGTCATCTGTGCCAGCAGGATGGCTGCCTGGAACTCAGTCAGCCTAAAGTTGGATGCGCGTGTTCCCGAGCCGGGCTCGAGGCTCGC
>JAENWZ010000255.1 GCA_016649795.1 Proteiniphilum sp.
ATATGCACCAGGGAGAATTGATGGTATAAAAACGGCTATTAAAATAGCCAGAGAAAATGATATGGCAGTAATCGGAGGAGTTCGGGGTCCTTTTAGTGCAGGTTGGTTACTTACTGGTTTTTCAGAGATGCTTATTATGTTTTATGATGATAGAGAGATTGTAGATGAAGTACTAACGAAGGTTACTGATTTTTTTATTCGCGGAGGGGAGATGATGGCTGAAGCCGGAGTCGATGCACTTCAGTTCGCTGACGATTATGGAAGTAACACATCTCCTTTCTGTTCTCCTGATCAATTTAGAGAGATCATTCTTCCACATACCAGACGGTTGATACAGACGCTGAAAAAAACAGGCCTTCCGGTTATGATGCACAGCGATGGACATATAATGCCCTTACTTCACGATATCGTAGAGGCAGGAATCAGTTCCTGCCATCCTATTGAACGATCAGCCGGAATGGATTTGGCCACGATTAAGAGTCTATATGGTAAAAAAATTTGCCTTGTTGGTAATGTAAACAATAAAACGACTCTTGTAACAGGGACAACTGCTGATGTTGAAGAAGAAGTAAAAGAGTGTATTATTGCAGCAGCCACGGGAGGTGGTTATATTCTTGCTTCAGACCATAGTGTACATGACGATGTCCCTAATGAGAATGTTCTTGCCATGTATGAAGCAGGTAGGAAATATGGTAAATACCCTATTTCAATTTAAGGCTCTACCTGCATGATTGTAGGAAAAACACTTCTTTGCACAGTGTTGACGATTCAGCTCCCAAACCCCTCAAATTTGCTTTAATTTGACCATTTCTCACGATAAGACAATGTTTTTGGGGTTGTCGGGATTTATTTTAGGATCAGTTTGATCTTCTCATGAGGGTCATGAGGAGGGTTGTGTATGAAGGCAAAGAGATTCAGGTAATCAGGAAGATTGCTTCTCTGAAAGCTCTTATGTGAATGAAGAAAGTCCTTGAGCTCCCGACAGCAAGTGTTGATTGGATCCAATGGATTATCCTTATCCGGCAATCCCTTCAACGACTCTGACTTGTAAGTTGTGCTGATCAACTCAAGAGCATTGACCAAGGGAGCATGGGATTTTTCCAAGTCATGCACTACCTTGGATCCCTTCTTGATATGATCCTTGAAGATCTCCATTGTAGCCCTCTTGGTTGGCTTCCCGAACCCTTCCACCTTGCAATAAACATGACCGGCGTTGTCACATCCAATGCCCATGCATATCTTGTTTCGAGAGAGGCCCCGATATATGGATGATAAAAATATTAAGAAAACGGCTAATTCGGTATGGAATCTGAAGAATGAAAAGATTCCTTATGTTGTTGATGTGGGAGGGATACTCTATGCTCTTGAGAAATTCTATTGGGATCATCAAAGGGTAATGGAGGCTCAGGATGCCTACCACAAGCTGGTTGAGCCTATCAATGATTATAGTCAAAAGAACTACAAGCCTGACTTGGGTATAGGTTTCATGGCCGCTGTTTTTGGCTGTGATCAGGTTCCCAATGATAAGGTCGATCCCTGGATCACTCCTCTGATTACCCATGAGAATCAGGAGGATGTACTTAAGATTCCCTATCCGGATCTTAGCTCCAATCCTGTGATGCAGCACGGACTGGAACGGATTGACTTTCTTAACCGGAATGGCAAAGCCCCTATGAGGCTCATTAATGTGGCCTCACCTCTGGTAACCGCTTCCTATATATGGGAGTACAATAGTTTTCTGGAGGGGATGTTGATGGAACCGAAAAAGGTTCATTATCTGCTGGATATGATTACAACTGCTACCATAGAGTTTATCAGACTGCAGCTGGGGCGTATCAGAAATCTCTACTCTATGTCCCATGAGAATATCTGGGTTCCCAGGAGTGTGGGAGTGCGGATCAGTGATGATGTTGCGGCAATACTTTCTCCCGATCTCTACAGGGAGTTTGGTAAGGCCTACAATGAGCGAATAGCAGAGGCTTTTGGCGGGCTTATGATCCACTCCTGTGGGGATCTTCAGCATGTACTTCCGGTTATGCTGGAGACAAAAGGATGCAGAGGGATTGATCTGACCATCCCTCAAAACGATCCGGTCAAGGTACGGGATATGGCAGGGGGGAAGACAACTTTAAATCTGCGATTCCATTACTGGGATTTTAATGAAAAAAAGGATCTGGCGGCCTATGCCCATGATCTGCTTGAGCTGTTCCCCCGTGAAGGAGTAATGCTCTGGACTTCTGAGGAGCGCTTGGAGGATAGCATCATCCTAGCAGAAAAGTTATGTAGGATGTGCTAGAAAAGGAGATTGTTCTATGTGTGAAAAGGGTGTATTAATAACCGGCGCCGCCGGGGTGATGGGGCGGGCTGTTGCGACCCGCTTTGATAGAGCGGGATATCGGTTAATTCTGTTGGATCGGGATAAAAAGGGACTGGAAGAGTTGCAAAACGAATTATCCTGTAAGTCTATAATTCTCTGTGTGGATGTGAGTGATCCTGAAGAGGTTAAAAAGGCTGTAGAAGAGGCTATCGAGAACTTTGGCTCCATTGATATTCTGGTGAATAATGCAGGGATCGTATCGAATAATAAATCCTTAACAACAACAAGTCTGGAGTGGCAGACACTTCTGAATATCAACCTTAATGGCTTTTTCTTTATGGCTCAGGCGGTTATTCCCGGTATGAAAAAGAAGGGATGGGGGCGTATCATCAATGTCTCTTCCCTGGCATCCAAGAATGGCGGGCTGACCGCTGGTATAGCCTATTCCACATCTAAGGGAGCCATTAACTCTTTGACATTTTCACTGGCTGGAGAGCTGGCCTCCACAGGGGTGACTGTAAATGGTATCGCCCCTGCTTACGTTGAGACTCCCATGATTATGGAGAAGCTCAGCGAGGAGGAGAGGCAGAGGGTTTTGGAAAAGATCCCGGTCCATCGATTCTGTAAACCAGAGGAGTTCGCCCATGTTGTAAGTTTTCTTGCAGATGATTTGTCAGGATTTATTACAGGGGAGATTATTGACCTGAATGGGGGATTGTACTTTGACTGAACATCATGCAGGAGTAGATATGAACAATAACGGATTTAATTATACAGGGAAGGTTGTTTCTGTGACAGGCGCCGGTGGAGTGCTTGGGGCGCAAATAGCCCTTGCTTTTGCAGAATACGGTGCCTCTGTTGCCCTTATTGACAGGGATAA
>JAENWZ010000139.1 GCA_016649795.1 Proteiniphilum sp.
CGGGAAGGACCTTATGCCGATCTGCCGGAGAAATTATATCATAAAATTGGGGATGACAACGAAACATTGATAATCTACGGATTGAATCACGGAGATACCGATGAGATCGGGGCGGGCATGAATTATGAAAGCAGCACCACCTGGTTTGACCCGAATGATCTGACACCTGACCTGATCAATGCACTTTATCAGAAAAATCCTGATCAGAATCAGTTCTGGCCTATATGGCAAACATTCATCGACAGCAGTAACGGACAATTAACGAATTAATCCTATGGAACAAAAACGAAACATATATATCGCCCTTTTCGTCTTCTTAGCCACAGCCCTATTCAACTTCAGCTGTACAGACGATCGGGCAGACGAGCTGACCTCGATCGATTATGAGAGACTTTTCTCTCCTATCGGTATCGAAGCATTTGTGATTAACAGGACCGACGCACGACTAAGCTGGAAACTCAATAAGGATGTAGAATCCTACTCTCTGGAGGTTTTCGCCGATGACAGCCTGACATTTGCAGGAACACCCGTCAGACAGATCGATGGTATTACCGGCAATCAACTGCCTTTTTACATCCGCGATCTTGACGGGGAAACAGAGTACTCCATACGGATCAAATCGGTTACCGCGGGTGACACCGACTCCAAATGGAGTGGGGTCTATTTTAAGACAGGAACAGAGAATATATACCTTCCCTTCGAGGATGGTGATCTCAAAGCAACAGCGGTTACTTTACGATGGATACCGGGCAGAACACTCACGAGTATCACCCTAGAGCCGGGCGGCATCATACACACGGTATCAGCCAATGAGATCGCGGCAGGAAGCGCCGCCATAGAAGGACTCATAGGAGAAACCACCTACACGGCAACACTGCGCAATGGATCGAAAGTAAGAGGCATACTGGAGTTCATGACCCTCGTGGATCTCGGCAATGCCATCACGGTATATCCCGAGGATGACTTTATCTCTATGCTGGCCGCAGCCAGCGACGGAGATGCGTTTGCCCTCTTCCCCGGAACCTACGGCACAGCGGTTAATTTTGTTGTGAACAAGTCCATTGAGATCAAAGGTGTATATCCCTACGACAGACCGATCCTCAGCGGTAATATTTCACTGGAAGATGGAGCAGGACTGTTACTCAAAGATGTGGTACTCGACGGAACAGGTACCGACGGCAGTCAGACCATCGTTTTCAATACTGCAGAGGTGACCTATGGTGCATTGACGGTTGAGGGTTGCGAAATCAGAAACTACGTGAAGGGTATGTATTACCTCAATGTGGCCTCTCTGGTAGAATCGATCACATTCAACAATAACCTCATCTACAACATTGAGTGTGATGGAGGTGACTTTATGGATTCAAGGAAGGGTGCCTTCAACAGCCTCAATTTCACCAACAACACAGTTTATAACAGTGTTGCCGGAAGAGATTTCATCCGTTACGATGATGCCTCATCCGCCTTCCCCGGAATGACATCCGTCATCAATGTAGATCACAACACCCTTTACGGTGTATGTAACTCTTCATCCAAGCGTCTGTTGTATGTCCGATTTAAGGAGAACAAGATCACGTTCTCGAATACAATCGTAGCAGAAACCGCGGGTATGTTCTCGAATCAGGCCAATACCGATCCTTCACCCACGTTCGGAGGAAATAACTTCTTCAACGCGCCAAATCTCTTCTCTGCTTCAGGCAGCTCCTCAAAGATCTTTGATGACGCTGCCATGAGCGAAGATCCCGGATTCGTTGATGCGGCCAATGGTGATTTCACGGTTACGAATGAATTATTGAAAGCCAAAGAGACGGGCGATCCCCGTTGGGTGAAATAACCAAACCTCTCTTAATCTGTTTAAGTCAATCCTTTTACAGGGGAGTGGCTTAAACAGATTATGTTTATTGACATGAAAAATTATTTAGATTGAATGAAAAAAATATCGCAATTAATCCTGTTCGCCTTTGTTCTCGTGTCGTGTAGTAATAAAACGACAGATAATTCATCTTACAAATACGATTATTTGTACGAGGATCTCCCCTTCGGGATGCCAAAAATTGCTATTCCTTCCTTTCCGGACAATAGTGTCAATCTTTTGGATTTCGGCGGCAGACCTGATGGGATCACGCTCAATACAGCTGCATTTGCAGATGCAATACAGGATCTATCAGAACAAGGGGGAGGAAGGTTGATTGTACCCAAGGGTGTTTGGTTTACCGGCCCCATAGAGTTCAGGTCCAACATCAATATGCACCTTGAAAAAGGGGCTTTGATACTTTTCTCCCCCGATTTCGATCTCTACCCGTTGGTAGAGACCGTCTTTGAAGGACTGGATACCCGTCGCTGCCAATCGCCCATTTCCGGTCGTAACCTGGAGAATATAGCGATCACAGGTGAGGGTTCCATTAACGGATCGGGTGAAGCGTGGCGACCGCTGAAGAAAGAGAAAGTAACAGAAAGCCAATGGAAGCAGGTGGTCGCCTCGGGTGGAGTCGTACGTGGCGACAACTACTGGTTTCCGTCGGAAGCATCGATGAAAGGAGATGAGATAAGCGACATGAATGTACCCCGTCAGGATATGACAGAGGATGAATGGATGGCGATCAGGGATTTTCTGCGTCCTGTGATGGTCAGTTTTATTGAATGCAAGAATCTCTATCTACAGGGTGTACTCTTCGAGAATTCACCGGCATGGAATATCCATCCGCTGATGTGTGAGAATGTGATTGTTGACGGGATCATGGTGCGCAATCCCAGTTATTCGCAAAACGGTGATGGTATCGATCTGGAGTCGTGCGTCAACTCCATCATTGTGAACTCCGTGTTTGATGTGGGCGATGATGCCATCTGCGTCAAGTCGGGGAAGGATGGAGACGGAAGACGTCGCGACCGACCGACGGAGAACCTGATAGTAGATAACTGCAAGGTGTTTCACGGCCACGGAGGATTTATCGTGGGGAGTGAGATGTCGGGTGGCGTGCGCAATATCTCGGTGAAAAACTGCCAGTTCCTCGGAACGGATGTAGGTTTACGATTCAAAAGCACGAGGGGTCGCGGAGGGGTGGTTGAAAATATTTACATCTCCGACATTTATATGTTCAATATAACCACCGACTCATTCCTGTTTGATCTCTATTACGGAGGCAAATCGGCTTCGGAATCACTGGCCGACGGTGACACCACACCGACGGATGAACCCCTGTTTAAGGTAACGGAAGAGACACCGCTGTTCAAAAACATCTACGTGAAGGATCTGGTGTCTAGAAACGCCCGCAGAGCCATGTTCTTCAACGGTCTTCCCGAGATGAACATCGAAAATATCAATCTCGAAAATGCTTTTATCACCGCTCGCTTCGGCGCCGAACTTTCAGAATCGACAGATATCCGTTTCAAAAACGTGACGGTTATAGCTCAGGAAGGGCCTGCCTTTCAATTCAACAACGTGAAGAATTTCATAAGCGAAGGACTCGGTTTTGATAAGCGATCGTCGGGCAAAATGATTGAAATTAATGGCGAGAAAACATCCGCTATGGCGTTCACCTGTCTCTCTGAAAACATTGTTGAGATTGCCCCCAATGTAGATAAGAAACAGGTAATATTCAATGAAACAAACGACTGAATAGCTGTGTTTAACCTATGAATGGTTCGTTCATATTCAGTAAATCAAAAAAACAGACTAATGCGTTGATCTGTTCACTTAAATAAATATTGGAAATGAAAAAAGGATTTATACTGTTATTGATAATCATACCCTTTCTCACGCACTGCACCAAAAAAACGGCATCGGGGCGGGAGCCCAACTATGTGAGGATGGCCGATTCAGAAATGAAGAGAAATCCCGAGAGCTGGATGGTCGATTTTCAGGATAAGATCAAGTGGAACTACACGCACGGACTGGAGATGCAGGCTTTCATTCAGGTGGCAGACAAAACAGGCGATGAAAAATACTTTACTTATGCCGAAAACTATGCCGACACAATGGTCAACGAGGATGGAACCATTCAGACCTATCGACTGGAAAGGTATAACATTGATCATATCAATCCCGGGAAGATGCTGTTTCCCATTTACAAAAAAACAAAGGACCCCAGGTACCTGAAGGCGTTACAGCTTCTCAGAAGCCAGATGGAGACCCATCCACGCATTTCCAACGGCGGCTTCTGGCACAAGAATATTTATCCGCATCAGGTGTGGCTCGATGGCCTCTATATGGCTTGTCCTTTCCTGGCTGAATATGGCAAAACCTTCAACGAGCCGGCACTGTTCGACGAAGTGGCGTTGCAGCTCACCACAGCGTATGAGGATCTGATTGATGAAGAAACGGGGCTTCTGTATCATGGCTGGGACGAGAGCCGTGAACAGCGGTGGGCCGATCCCGTGACAGGCAGGTCGTCCCACTTCTGGTCGAGAAGCATCGGATGGTACATGATGGCGCTGGTGGATGTGCTCGATTTCATGCCGGCAGATCACCCAGGGAGAGAGGAGATCATCGCTATCCTGCACAAGATCTCCGCAGCTGTGGAGAAGTACCGTGATACGGAGACAGGGATGTGGTACCAGGTGACAAACCTGGGTAACAGAGAAGGGAACTACCTTGAATCATCGGGCTCCATCATGTTTATCTACAGCTGGGTGAAAGGTGCACAAAACGGGTATCTCCCTGAAACATTTGCCGAAAAAGGAGAAACAGCATACGATCAGTTTGTGAAGCGGTTTATCAGAGAGAATGGCGACGGCACCATCTCTGTCACCGATGTATGCTCTGTTGCCGGCCTGGGGGGAGAGAAAAATTACCGGGATGGCAGCTTCGGGTATTACATATCGGAACCGGTGAGAGATGACGACACTAAAGCTGTGGGTCCCTTTATCATGGTAAGTATTTTGTTGGATAAGTAAAAGAAAATTATAACCTTTGCCCTATGAGTATAAAATTAGTATCCATACAGTTAATCCTGTCGTTGCTGTTAATCACAGTAGGAGCTTCCGCACAAACGCCCGCCTTCCCGGGAGCAGAGGGAGCGGGGAAGTACGTGACCGGCGGCAGAGGAGGGAAAGTACTCTATGTCACCTCTCTGGAAGACTCAGAGGAGGAGGGCACCCTACGTTGGGCCATCAGAAAAAAAGGTCCCCGCACCATACTCTTTAAGGTATCGGGACAGATAGATCTCAAAAGTCCGTTAAAGATCAACAATGGTGATCTGACAATCGCAGGTCAGTCGGCACCCGGCGACGGGATCTGTATCAGTGACTATGAAACAGTAATCAGTACGAACAACGTGATCATCCGCTTTCTCCGTTTTCGCCTCGGCGACAAGACGAAACAAGCAGTTGATGCCCTTTCAGGCTTTGGACACGAAAATATCATCATCGACCACTGCAGCATGAGCTGGGGGGTGGATGAAAACTCCTCTTTTTACGATAACAGGAACTTCACCATGCAATGGTGTTTCATTACGGAGAGCCTGCGCAATTCGGTCCACACTAAAGGGAAACATGGTTATGGCGGTATATGGGGAGGTCAAAATGCCTCATTTCATCATAACCTGATTGCGCACAACGACAGCCGTAATCCCCGTTTTTGCGGCAGCCGTTACTCCAACCAACCGGAGCTGGAGAAAGTGGATTTCAGGAACAATGTGCTCTACAACTGGGGTGGAAACAGCATTTATGCCGCTGAAGGAGGAAGTTACAATATTATCAACAACTACTTTAAACCGGGCCCCGCTTCAGGCAGCAGCGCCAAAAAAAGATTCATTAACCCCGATGCGGATAACGGGCAGAATAATCAGCCCAAGGGAATCTACGGCCATTTCTTTCTCTCCGGAAACTATCTGGAGGGAAATCCGGAAGTAACGAAAGAGAACAGGCTGGGGGTTGAAATGGGCAACACATTTAAGACGTTCGCTCCGGAAGTAACCTTAAACGATATTCTTGCAGAAAATGCATTTCCATCTGCCCCGGTGATAACAGATGCTGCTCAGGAAGCTTACAAAAAAGTGCTGGCCTATGGCGGATGCTCCCTGGTGAGAGATATTCACGATGAGCGCTACGTGCAGGATGTGAAAGAGGGCTCATACACCTTCGAAGGTTCCGCAGGCAGCACAAAAGGACTGATCGACAGCCAGGAAGATGTGGGCGGATGGCCGGAATACAAAACTCACAA
>JAENWZ010000267.1 GCA_016649795.1 Proteiniphilum sp.
CCCCTCTGCCTATAAGCGTGCGGCAAAATACGGGCAACTGGATCTCGCCAACGAGGTACTCCGTACGGAAATACTGAGCCGGTTGCAGGGTGAGAAGGAGCCATTGTTTATTGTGAGCTATCCCGATGCGCTGTCAGAAAAAACAGTCTCCAGGGAACAGTTGAAGGAGAACACCCTCAGGGTCAGGGTGGGTGAACAGGTGGATGCCTCATTCGTGGGTGAAGTGCTGGAGAGTTATGGCTTTCAGTATGTCGATTACGTCTATGAGCCGGGGCAGTATGCAGTGCGGGGCAGTATTCTCGATGTCTTCTCTTTCTCCGGCGAGCTGCCTTTTCGCATCGATTTCTTCGGCGATGAGGTGGAGACTATCCGCAATTTCGATCTGGAGACGCAGCTCTCTAAAGAGAAATTCAGTGAAATACGGATTGTCCCCGAGTTCGGACGTTCCGGCTCCAAACAGGCATCACTGTTCAATTCACTCCCTTCAGACGCGATCGTTGGCATTGAAGATATCCGCTGGATAACGAGCAGGGTGGAGTCGCTTAATGAAGATGAATTGCATATCGATCCGAAAGATGTTTCCTTCGTAAAAGCCGATCTGCTGTCGAAGAAGGAGTTTTTGGAGGATATAAAACCGTTCAGGCAGGTTCGGTTCGATGCAAAAATGCAGGAGAGCCCCGATGCTGCCATCCATTTTCAAACTTCTTTGCAACCACTCTATCACAAGAATTTTGATCTGCTGAGTAATTCCCTCCATCAGTATATGGAGGAGGGGTACATGCTTTATATCCTTAGTGACAGTGAGAAACAGCAAAAACGACTTTCTCATATCTTCGAAGACCGGAACGATCCCATTCCTTTTACTCCGGTTAACAAAACACTACATGAAGGATTTTCGGATGAGACGCTGAAGATATGTTGTTTTACCGATCACCAGATCTTCGACCGTTTTCATAAGTACAGTCTGAAGTCCGACAAAGCCCGATCGGGCAAGTTGGCTCTCACACTCAAGGAGCTCAACCAGCTTCAGCAGGGTGATTTTGTGGTGCATATGGATCATGGTATCGGCAAATTTGCCGGGCTGGTACGCCTGCGTATTGGAGAGAAGGTACAGGAGGTGATCAAGCTCACCTATCTGAACAACGATGCGGTGTTTGTTTCTATTCATTCTCTGCACAAAGTGTCGAAATACAAAGGCAAAGAGGGTGAGTCACCGCAGCTGAACAAGCTGGGTTCCGGTGCCTGGGAGAGGGTCAAAGAGCGGACCAAGAGCAAGATCAAGGATATTGCCCGTGATCTGATAAAACTTTACGCCCGGCGACAGCAGGAGAAAGGGTTTGCCTTTACGAAAGACACCTATCTGCAGACAGAGCTGGAAGCCTCATTCATGTATGAGGATACACCCGATCAGATCAAAGCCACCCGTGATGTGAAGGCCGATATGCAGAGCGAGCAACCGATGGATCGACTGATCTGCGGTGATGTGGGATTCGGTAAAACGGAGATAGCTATCCGTGCTGCTTTCAAGGCTGCTACCGATGGTAAGCAGACAGCTCTGTTGGTACCCACCACCGTGCTGGCCACACAACATTATCACACTTTCAGCAACAGACTTGCCAATTTCCCGGTGAAAGTGGATTATCTGAGTCGTGCGCGTACATCGAAAGAGCAAAAGATGATCCTCAATGATCTGAAGGAGGGAAAAATAGATATCCTTATCGGCACACACCGCCTTGTGGGAAAAGATGTGCTGTTCAAAGACCTGGGACTGTTGATTATTGATGAGGAGCAAAAGTTTGGTGTTTCCGTGAAAGAGAAGCTGAAACAGATGAAGATCAATGTGGATACACTCACGATGACTGCCACACCCATACCCCGTACGCTGCAGTTCTCTTTGATGGGTTCGCGTGACCTCTCTACCATTGGTACTCCCCCTCCAAACCGTTATCCTGTACAGACAGAGGTGCATACCTTCGATATGGAGATCATTCGCGATGCGGTGAACTTCGAGATGAGCCGCAACGGGCAGGTGTTCATCGTGAACAACCGCATCCAGAACATTTATGTGCTGGAGACAATCATCAGGCGCGAGATTCCCGGTGTGCGTGTTGCTGTGGGACATGGACAGATGGATCCGAAAAAGCTGGAGGGTGTGATCGCCGATTTCATGAACCAGGAGCAGGATATGCTGATAGCCACCACCATCATTGAGTCGGGGATTGATATGCCCAACGTGAATACCATCATCGTGCTCGATGCGCATAACTTTGGGCTGAGCGACCTGCATCAGCTGCGGGGAAGGGTAGGGCGCAGCAACCGTAAGGCATTCTGTTATCTGCTCGCACCACCACTCTATACCCTTAGCAGCGACTCCAGGCGACGACTGCAGGCGATTGAAAGTTTCTCAGAGCTGGGCAGCGGTATACATATTGCCATGCAGGATCTGGATATAAGGGGTGCCGGCAATCTGCTGGGTGCCGAACAGAGCGGTTTTATTGCTGATCTGGGGTATGAGACCTACCGGAAGATCCTCACGGAGGCGGTACAGGAGCTGCGCAAGGATGAGTTTGCCGAGCTCTATCAGGAGCAGCAAAGTGCCAGGGCAGATGAGGAGGATTTTGTAGATGAAGTACTGGTGGAGAGTGATCTGGAGCTGATGTTTCCCGTGATGTACATCCCCAACGATGCAGAACGTGTGGCTATCTACCGCGAGCTGGACAACATGGAGACAGAGACGGATATCTTCGACTTCACCAAACGACTGGAAGATCGGTTCGGGAAGATTCCCTCCCAGGGTAAAGAGCTTATTCGCATCGTGCGACTCCGCCGTCTCGCCAAATCACTCGGTATTGAGAAGATTGTGCTGAAAAACAGTCAGATGACCCTGAACCTAATCTCTGATCCGCAATCACCCTATTATCAATCGCCTGCCTTCGACAAGCTGCTCTTCTTTGTGCAGCAGCACGTGCGCCAGTGTCAGCTGCGGGAGATCGGGAAAAAGCGCTCAGTGGTGATCCGCCACATC
>JAENWZ010000110.1 GCA_016649795.1 Proteiniphilum sp.
CCGGAGGCAATATACTTGTCATATTGATTCTGGTCGTTGAAATGATTGTCATCCAGGAGGAAGTCACAATAATCGATCTTGACCTCCTGTGATTTTCGTAATTTTGGAAACTCTATTTCTACCCATCCTGTGAGGTTGGTCCCCATATCAATAAGGAAGGTATCGGGTGCAATTTCATTTACCGAAGCTGGTGTGATGGTGTTGACGATGATATTCTGTTCCGTCATTTGTGGTGTTGCCTGATGGATTGGCACATCGATTAGAGTGACCGGCTTCCAGGGGTTCTCCTGATTGTGGGTTATCAGATCCCTCTGAGCCATAGTCCCATCAATGATCTCTCCTCCAAACTGATGGGGGCGCCAGTTACCATGACGGGTATAACTGCTTTTCCTTCCCTTCCAACTTTGGTCCGTTGCCAGAATAACCTCTCTGCTGTTGTTTCCAAGCTTTTCTAATTGAGCCCTCACTACCGGACCGTTATTCACTACTCCCGGCAGCCCTTCGGTGTACCATCCGCTCCCCAACCAGAGGATCAGATCATTTTCCCCCTTTTTCAGGTGGCCGGAGATGTCGTAGGTATTGACCAAAGATCGTTTATCGAACTGTGAGACAGCCGGTGCAAGCACTCCGTTGCCCACCCGCTCTCCGTTGATATATACCTCATGGTATCCCAGTGAATTGACATGCAGGAAATACTCAGCATCGGTTTTATCCACTTCAAAAGTGCTGAATAGTTGAGGACATTCACGGTATCCGTTTTCACTGTTGAAAGCAATAAAGGATGCTTTCCATTCATTTTCGTCCAGTAACCCGATCGTGAACCTTGCCGGTTCACTCCAGGGGGACATGTTCCCTGTCTCATCCCAGATCCTCACCATCCACCAGGCCGCAGTTCCGGAGTTTAGTTGTTGACCCTGATAGGAGACAAACAGAGATGCAGAGGAATCCACCCTGCCCGAGTTCCACAGATCAGCTCTCCTTTCTGATAGACTTGATAAATCGCTGGCTACAATGATTTGAAAAGCTTTCTGGGAGGTCCCGTTTTTATGGCTTTGGGTTTTCCAGCTAAAACGAGGAGCCATCTTGTCAATTCCGAGTGGGTTATGCAGGTTCTCGCAACGCAGGTCGTATACAGTGCTGGTATCGTCTATGTCACATCCATATGCTACAAGAGCAATGATCAGAAAAAAAATGGCTGTTGCCTGTCTCATAAGGTTATTCATATCATCCATGCTCTTTTTATCCAGAAAAAACCTGTATTCTTGTTCTGAAATCTTTATTCGTCTCTTTTCCGGGTGGTATAGGGATCGTAAGCACCGCTCATCACCTCTTTTACTGCCTGTAGGTAGTCAAAACCGTTCAGCATGTCGGGCAGCAGATAGCTACCCTCCACCCATTCATTCCAGGCGTTGATAGTAATCAGCCTGGGTTGTTCGGGGTGGCTGTCGGCATACTGCTTAGCCAGGTAGAGGAGAGCTGCAAAACTCTCAGGTGTCTGATGGTGGCGTACCACATCTTTGGCGCCTTTTGCCGGAAACCGGGGGGTGTCGTCCCACCCTACGGAGACACATGGGAATAGCGGTACGTTGAGGAGGGCATCCATCTGCTCACGTAGTCTGACCGCATGTTCTCCATAGCGCAGATAGTCCTCGTTGAGTCCACCCATATTGTACATCGCCACACTGTTGAAACCCATCGTCTCCACCTTATCGACAAAAGCAGAGGCTGATTCATCCGACATCACGGCACCGCCTCCCTGGTTCCACTGGATGTGCAGGCCGGGGTATCCCGCCTTCTTTACCTCCTCCCGGAAATAGTTGAGCGCTTCCCGGGTTGCCTCCACACTCCCGAAACCCTCCACCAGGTTGTCGATACTGAAGATCGACAGCAGAGGCATACCATCAATCTTGAGGTAGTTCGGTCGGCTGAAATACTGTCTGATAACCCGCTCCACAATATTGCTGAACTGATCCCTGTTGACTGCACCGTCCCAGAGGATGGATTCATCATCCTTATATCGGTGGACATTCCAGTAGTTTTTCTTCACATCATGATTGGCCCACATGATGTAGAACTGCATCTCTTCGTTGTTTTCCGCTTTCAGGAATCCATCATTGAGGGCGCTCTCCAGGAATGGTCCGTCGTCGAACCAGTACCAGTCGTAAATAAAGACGTTCACACCGTGATCAAGTGCCACATCAATCCATCGCTCCACCACCTTCGGATCGTTGTCCGCCTCATAGCCCCATAACGGCTGTCGGGGTTGATAATGGCCATCGAAACGGGGAGTGCCCTTTTTGATCACCTCCCATTCCCCTTCACCTTCTGGCCACAGCATATCGCCGAACCGTTTGTCGTGATGGCAGGAGGGCCATACATAGGCAGCCACGTAGTAGTTGTTCTCTGTGGGTCTGTTACCCCTGTCTCCCTTATCCTTGTCACCCGCCACCAGCGATAGGGTGGAGAGCAGGACAAAGATCTGAATCAATGTTCCAATTTTTCTCATTATGGTTGTTTATATAAGAGGGATTGTTAAGATATTTATTTTTAAAAAGAGGTTTGAGACATCCAATTGATTTGTCATATATCGAATGATGGAATTTTTAAATGTTCCCCACCTTTTAAAGCCGACTGATGTGCCACTATCCCGGGTACAGTCATAGCAAGTGCTTGATATATATCAACCTCGGGCGTACGGTTATTTACTATTGAGTCTATAAATTCATGCGTAATAAAACAATGAGAACCGTCATGGCCGCTTGTATGCCTCAAAGGTTCCGGAAGCATATCCGTCTTCCACCAATAGGTATCAGGAAAGCTTTCAACAATATTTTCAGCAACATTAAAGCCTCCATCATCCTTTACTATCTTTTCCCCTGCCTTCACTAGTACAGAGCCGGACATTTCTCCGTGAGACATGACAACACTCATTTTATCTCCATGCCATTCACCTCGTTCTGATCCTCTTAAAGCTCCTTTCCAATTAATTTCGACAGGAAATGATAATCCATTGCTCGTTTTAAAGAAAGCTGATTCGTTCCAAAATGGATTATTGTACTGATTATTTTGAAGTATTGGGTCGTTATCTCCCCACCCGATGCAGGAAACATCGGTCAATCGTTCTCTTGTTAGTCCAACAATGAAACCGGTACAATGTGTAGGATATAACATGGGTGGTAAAGCATAGCGCCATGTCTTTTGACCGTTATTGAGATATAGTGTTTCAAGTCCCGGATGATTATATTGGGCGGCGTAACTCATTAAATTTCCAAAAGCTTTCTCATTGTAAAATTTCTTTACCGTAATCATGCTTTGTCTCCATACACTTGTTTCAGCCATCATATGGGTCAATCCACTCTTTTTCACTGTTTCCAAGATCTCATAGCACTCATCCAGATTCATCGCTGCAGGCACAGCACATAGTACATGTTTACCGGCATTTAGCGATGAGATCACATGCTTTGCATGATCCGGAGCGCCTGTCGCAATAAAAACTGCATCGATATTTGAATCTTTGATCAGTGTTTCAAGAGATTCATAGCTTTTTGAACAGTGATATGTTTTCATTAAGGCATCTCTACGCTCGGGAATAAGATCACTCACCGCTTCAACAATACAATCAGGATGTTCATGAAATTGGAATCCTAATCCAAATCGCCCTCCAATAATGCCAATTCTCACTTTCTTTACTTCATCTTTTCTTTGAGGGAAAATGACATTTGGAGACAATACCATTGTTGCTGTTCCAATACCCGCTTTTTTTAAAAATATACGTCTGTTCATACTATTCATCGTACTATTATTTGTAATTCTACTTTGGCAAATTTACGCACATAAATATAAATAATGTACCTTTCCGATGTATAATTTGCACTTCCCTGATATCATTGAGCAGACCCTATTTACTCATATCAGTTGTTTTGGCAGAACTGAGGTTGTCAATCTTCACCTTATATCCGGCAGGTGTCTGTAACTGATAACGGATCTCATCTCCACTGCGACTCCATTCCAGACTGATTACTTCGTCTTCTACCGGTATGGAGCCGCTGCAGTGGTCCAGATCGATATCGGCAAAGCTGATGACAATCTCTTTGTTCAGGTAATCAATGTTGCTCACACCCAGTACATCGCGATAGAGGACATGCCCTATGTATGATGCGAAACCGTGATTGCAGCTGGCCTGGCTGTGCACATTTTCCCACAGTGTTCCTGTCCTTTCGGCCATATAGAAGAAATAATCCTCAATTTCGGAAAGCAGCTGTGATTGCAGTCCCTGTCGCGATAGGATATCCATGCGAAGATAGTTGCCTATAAAAGCATTGGCCATCGCTACGTTAGGGTATGTAATCTTTTCATCACGGTTGGGGCCGAACTCTCTTGCGACTTTTTCCCAAAGTTCAGGGTGTGATTCCGGCGTGGCAATATTGAAAAAGAAAGCGTAATATTGGCATACTTCCGTAATCTGATCGGTCACCTTCAATGTGCCGTTCGCTCTCAGTGCGTTGTCCACGAAAAAATCTCCGTTGAACGACTGTTGTTGAATTTGTTCACGTAATTCATCCGATTTTTTTTGCCACTCCTTGTTGCCATAAAGATTGGCTGCACTGGCTAATGCTGCACTGTAAAGCATATTGGTTGGATAGTTCACATCCTGCACCAGGCTGTTCGCTTTTGACCACTCCACAAAGACCCAGCTCTCCAGCTTTTCAAGCAATCCATCCTCGTTCTCGAAATCGGCGAAATAACCCAGCAGATCGGTAATCCTCTCTTTTAGATCTGATACCAGTTGCATATCACCACCGCGCTTAGCATAATCATCTACCTGGAGAATAAACCAGAGAGACCAGTTGGGAATAAAGACGCCATCATTATGATCGGCAGGATAACACATCGGAATCATACCGTCAGGAAGGAACTCGAACTTATCGGGCAGGGCATAATTCTCGTAAAAATTGTGCGCCACTCTTGAATAACCGGTAAACTCTTTCTCCATGATGGCCGTAAAGTAGCTGTCGCACAACCATCCCGCACGTTCCCGTGAAGGGCAATCCATAAATACATCCACCGAGTTTTGTCTGTAGGTTTGTTTTGCCGCATCGAAGATCTGATTCAGCTTCTCATTGCTACTGGTAAAAGTTGCTTTTGGATTGTCGGGATAGGCAAATTCCCGAAGATAGATATTTTCTACCATGCACTCTCCTTCCGTGACCATGATCTTCAGGAATTTAAGTGTATATGGTTCAAAACTCTCTACTAAATATTCACCGGGCTGTAGTACATAGATAACCTGGTTGTTCACATCCGCCATACGTTTTTTGCTGATCACGTCACCCTCCGTCAGAATCTCATCGAAATGAAACCAGATCATGGTAGGTTCTTTGCAGATAATCCTGGCTCCAATGAATCCTGTGTAGTTTACTCCGAAGTCGAGAATAAAGAATTCATCTTTTTTTAATTTCAGGGGAGATGCTGCATTGTATGGGGCATTCAACAACTCTTTCGTTGCGGTAACCATCTCCTGGATCGTTTGTGAGGGGACAACCTTCAGTTCCGATTCCGGGTAACCTTTGAATTTTTCGCTGATATTCACCAGTGAACGATCTTTGTAATACTGTATGGGTTTCTGAGTGGTGATCGTCCCCTTTGCGAATAATGTTTCCGGTTTCAGCAGGGTGAAATCGGGTAAAGCGACATGCCGCGGTAGCAGGTTCACGGCTGGGTATTGCTCCAACCGAACTTTATCAATCACTTTGTCACTGTTTGCACGCCACTGATCATACCCCTCCTCCATCTCGTAATACTCGGTAAATGGCCTCTGAAAGCTGTATCTCTCTACTTTCTGCAATCGTTCTTTTATCTCAAAAGCTTCGAAATGATCATTGTTGCCGGTGTAGAGGACAACTTTGTCGTTTACTGTAGTCTCAGCCTGCAGGAAGGAGGGCTGGTCCATCGTATAGTATGAATTTACATTATAGCCGGCCACCTCGATCGCCACGATGTTTTCTCCCTCTTTCACCTGGTCAGAGAGATCATACTGATCGACCCGGAAAAAACCGTGTCCGGCGCGTGCCGGTCCCGACCCCACAAACGTACCGTTGAGAAAGAGGCGGTAAACGGTGGAGGCGGCAACCCGTAGGATTGCCTCCGATGGCTGATCAGCGTTGAAAACACCCCGGAATCCCAGGGTGAGGTTCATCTCTTTTTCCCGACTTTCTGCCCACACCGGTGTCGATTGAGTCATCTGTTCTTCATTCTCACCCCCGGGTGACTGATCCTGTTTACAGCCTCCTGAGAACAGAACCGGGAAGCATAGCAGGGGGAATAGGAGTATTAAGACGATTGTCCTTTGTCCTCTCTTTGGGTGATGTGTTTTTTCCATTTTTTTTAATTTTTGATATTTACCATTTTGATGTTCAGCAGAAAAGCGATCTTTTCGATCGCATGGGACACGTGACCGGTGCCGATGGCACAGTGGTGGGAGGGACCATGTTTACTCCATCTGTTGATGAACTCCCGGATATCTCCGGGGAAACGATAACGGCTGTTTGTGTTTCCTATTTGTAAGACCTGACCCGGTACAGATTCACCCTCAGCAACCAGCAGAAATACCTCATTATTGTTCTCCACTACAGAGAGAATAGTGACGGGACCCTTCTTCACAGACATCTGTATCGACAACCCGTTTCCGGGCTTTCCATGATATACGGGCAGGGGAACCAGTCTTACCGGCCCGTCTGCTATGTGAAAATGAGCCGGTCCGTCGTGCCCGAGAAATATAATATTCTCTTTAAAATCCATCAGATAAAACTCGGAAAAGGAACCACCCGCACCGAGTTCACTGAGAATCTTCATGGCATGTGCATTTTTGATCTCGTACTCACCGGCAACAGGGATGTTTTTCCCCGTTAACAACGTATTCCCGGCGATGAGTGAGGTGGCGATGTTCTCATAATCGTTACCCGGCTGACCTTCGTAATAGTAAGCCAGCGATTTTAAGTGATGTGTCTCAACAAGTTGATCCAGTGCAACGGAGGTGGTAGCCGCACTTTCAATCTCAGTTTGACTGCAGGAGGAGTCAACTTCGAAAAGATGATGGAATTCATCTACTTTTTGTTTGATCTCTTGTGCCGAAACAAGATCACGGATTCTTTTCAACTCACACATCTCGATGATGTCGAAGTGGGTACCGAAAGTGGTGCTTTGCCGGGTCAGATCGGTGTATACA
>JAENWZ010000398.1 GCA_016649795.1 Proteiniphilum sp.
GGGAGCAGATAAGATCATCATCTCGGCTAAGAACCTCGACGGAAAAGATATAACGGCAAAGGGAACCTATCAGATTTTCTCTTTACTGGAGAACGACTCCATTCACCGGCAGGTGGCAAAAGGTGATTTTGCTACCGGAGAACAGCTGGCACTCAAAAAACAACTGGCAGAACTACAGTCCGGAAAATACAGGGTGAAACTGCTGTCGCAGGATGACAGGGGCAACCCTGTTGAAGTGGAAAAAGATGTGATCCTCTTCTCCTATGATGATCAACGTCCGCCCATCAAAACCAACAGCTGGCTGATTGAGAAGAACAGTGTCATATCACCTGAAAAAAAAGGTGAAGTGATGCTCGGAGTATCTGACAAGGTACATGTCCTGTATGAATTGTGGCAGGAGAACAGGCTCCTGGAGCGAAAATGGATCGTGTTGAACAACGAAAACAGACTCTTCTCATTCCCCTATAAAACGGAATACAATAATGGGATTACCTTAATGCTTACCTATGTGATAGAGGAGCAGTTCTATGCACACAAGGTGGATCTGCTGCCGGAGAAAGAGGGGAAAGAGTTGAAGGTGAAACTCGATGTTTTCCGTGACAAGATTCGTCCTGGTACCGAAGAAGAGTGGCGTATCACGGTGACCGATGATGCAGGAAATCCTTCACAGGCAGAGGTGCTGGCTTCGATGTACGATTATTCATTGGACAATATTTACCCGTCACATCCATGGAACCTGGCCATCACATCCTTCGATAACTATATCTCACGCATGAGGCTCTCTGCAGATCAATCTTTTGGGCTTGCGTACGGACGTGGATATATTCATATACCGGCAAAAGAGGTGTTTACATTTCAGTTTGATAATTTCAACTGGTACGATTTTTCACTCTATAACGGTTCCCGGGTGTTCGGTCGGGTATTGTTCAGAAGTGCCAATTCGAAGGATATGGAAGAAGTGATGGTGAGGGGATATGGAACATCTAAAGTGAATATTAGAGGAGTAGCGACTGAAAGCAGTGTTGCTGACGATGCATCATTAGACGAAATATTTGCCACATCTGAGTCTGCTCAGCCACCTCCGGCACCACAGGCTGCCGTTATTGAGGAGTCTGCTCCTCAGATCCGCCGTAATTTCAATGAAACCGCTTTTTTCCTTCCGCAACTGAAGACAAATGAGAAGGGTGAAACACAAATAGCGTTCACGGTACCGGAAAGCAATACGCGATGGTGCTTCCGTGTGCTGGCACACGATAAGAACCTGAAGAGCGGAAAGGCTGAGGCGTTCACCGTCTCACAAAAAGAGCTGATGGTGACACCCAACATGCCGCGCTTCCTGCGTCATGGCGACAGAACAACCATCGCAACGAAAATATCCAACCTTTCGGATGGCACGGTCAGCGGCAAGGTAC
>JAENWZ010000385.1 GCA_016649795.1 Proteiniphilum sp.
CACTTTGAAAATATCGGGATTCAGCAGGGGGCCTACCACGAAATTGGCCCCTGTCTGGATATATATAGCTGCCGTGGGAGCATCCACGATGGAGCCGACACCAAGTATCATCTCCGGACAGGATGCGTCTGCCCACTTCACCAGCTCGCTGAACACTTCGTGCGCGAAATCACCCCTGTTGGTGAATTCAAATGCCCTGATGCCTCCCTCGTAACATGCCTTCACAACCTGTTTTGCCACCTCACTGTCGGCGTGATAAAAGACAGGTACTATCCCTGTCTCCTCTATCGTCTGATAGACTTTAAGTCTTGAAAATTTTGCCATAAAATAGTTGTCAGTTATAAGCAATCAGCTATCAGCTGTTAGCTTTTTTTAATGATTGATATTTCTTTATATTTTGAAATCTCCGAATCCTTGAATCATCACATCAACGAATCATCGTACGACGCGGCCGGAGCCGTCACCCTTCATCAGTGTTTCCACTTCAGCAGCGGTTACAAGATTAAAATCACCATATACGGTATGTTTCAGGCAGGAGGCAGCCACAGCAAAATCGAGTGCTTTCTGGTCGTCACCGGCATAAGTGAGTAACCCGTAGATCAAACCTCCCATAAAGGAATCGCCACCACCCACTCTGTCAACGATATGTGTGATATCGTATCTTCGCGACTGGTAAAGTTTGTCGGACCAGAGGCATCCGCCCCAGGTATTGTGGTTGGCGTTAATAGATCCGCGCAGGGTGATGATCACCTTCCCGGCTCGCGGGAATTGCTGCATCAGCTGCTTGCATACTGACTCAAACTGAGCGGCATCCACCTCACCTCCGGTATGTTCCACCCGGAACCCTTCCGGTTTGATACCAAATACTTTTTCGGCATCCTCTTCGTTGCCGAGAATCACATCGCAGCCCTCCACCAGTGCGGGCATGATCTCCGATGCTTTTTTGCCGTATCTCCAGAGATTTTTCCGGTAATTGAGATCACAGGAGACGGTCACTCCCATCTCGTTGGCTGTTCTGATCGCTTCAAGACAAGCATCGGCTGCTCCCTGTGAGAGAGCAGGTGTGATACCTGTCCAGTGGAACCAGGTGGCATCTTTCAGAATCTCTCTCCAGTTGAACATTCCCTTTTCCACATCCGCGATGGAGGAGTGTGCCCTGTCGTACACCACTCTTGAGGGACGGGCAACGGCTCCTGTCTCCAGGAAGTAGATTCCCACGCGTTCACCTCCGCGCAGAATCTGCCGGGTACCGACATTGTATTTCCTGAGATCGGAGAGGCACCATTCGGCGATATCATTTTCAGGCAGACGGGTCACAAAATCGACAGGTATGCCGTAATTGGCAAGCGATACAGCCACATTGGCCTCACCTCCGCCAAAAGTGGCACCCAGATTATCTGACTGCATGAACCTTTTATAACCCGGCGTGGCAAGTCGCAGCATAATCTCGCCAAAAGTGACTACTTTTTGCATTTTTAGTCAATGGTTATTGTCAATGGTTTATTTATTGTCTCTTTCTCATC
>JAENWZ010000050.1 GCA_016649795.1 Proteiniphilum sp.
ATCCTCTGTACCCCGCCCAACGAAAAGGGAGAGATCCACTCCGCCATACTCTACACAGCGCAGCTGGTAGGTATCACGAAGATATTCGCTGCGGGTGGCATTCAGGCGATCGGCGCCATGACCTTCGGCACGGAGAGCATCCCCAAGGTGGATAAGATCTTCGGTCCCGGCAACCAGTATGTGATGGCAGCTAAACGCTCCGCACAGTTCTACGGTGTGGCCATCGATATGCCTGCCGGACCCAGTGAGCTGCTGGTGATTGCCGACAGCACCTGCAACCCGTCATTCGTGGCAGCCGATCTGCTGTCACAGGCCGAACATGGGCCGGACAGTCAGGTGATCCTGCTCTCCGACAGCAAGAAGGTGATCAAGGAGGTGAACAAACAGCTGGATCTGCAGCTGGCGAGCCTGCCGCGGCAGGAGATAGCCACACAGGCACTCAGTAACAGCAGGGCCATCCTCTTCAAAGAGCTGAATGATTGCATGACTTTCAGCAATCAATATGCACCGGAGCATCTGATCATCGCGACAGAAAACCCGGTGCTGGTGAGTCGCGAAGTGGTGAATGCCGGCTCGGTCTTCCTCGGTAACTACAGCTGTGAGAGCGCCGGCGACTACGCCAGCGGCACCAACCACACACTGCCCACCAGCGGCAATGCGAAAGCCTACAGCGGTGTCTCCCTCGACAGCTTCGTGAAGAAGATCACCTTCCAGCAACTCGACGAAGAGGGTCTCACCAGCATCGGCAACGCCGTTGAGACGATGGCCGAAGAGGAACAACTATTCGCCCACAAGAATGCAATGACGCTGCGTCTGGGGGCGGTAAAAGCGCAACAACTGCAATTAAACGAAGGAGAAGGCACTAATGAAGAGGTTTGATTTACAACAACTTGTACGTCCCAATATATGGGCGTTAAAGCCCTACTCCAGTGCCCGCGATGAGTTTACGGGTGATGAGGGCATCTTTCTCGATGCCAACGAGAACCCTTTCGGCAAGAAGAACCGTTACCCCGACCCGCACCAGCGGATGCTGAAAAGAGCGCTGTCGGAGAGAAACCATATCCCTGTAGAAAATATTTTCATCGGTAACGGCAGCGACGAGGTGATTGACCTGGTCTACCGCATCTTCTGCGAGCCGGCCCAAGAGCGCGTCATCCTCTGTCCCCCCACCTACGGGATGTATGAGGTGTCAGCCAACATCAACAACGTGGAGGTGATACATGTTCCGCTCACTGATGATTTCGAGCTGAACATCGATGCGATACTGTCACATGATGCCAGATGCCTCTTCGTCTGCTCTCCCAACAACCCTTCCGGAAACCGACTTAAGAAAGTGGAGCGGCTGCTGGAGGAGTTCCGGGGTATCGTGGTGGTCGATGAAGCTTATATCGATTTCTGCGCTGACGGAAGCTTCAGGGAACAGCTTCCGCAATATCCCAACCTCATCGTGATGCAGACTTTCAGTAAAGCATGGGCGCTGGCCAGTGCACGCGTGGGTATGGCTTATGCAGGTGCTGATATTATCGGGTTGATGGACAGGACGAAACCACCCTACAATGTGAGTGCATTCAATCAGGAGGAAGCGCTGAAGGCACTCTCCAAACCGGAGAAGCATCAATACAGGCTGGAGCTGATCCTGCAGGAAAGGGCACTGCTCGAAAAAGAGCTTGCACAACTGCCGTTGGTACACCGCGTCTATCCCTCCGATGCCAATTTTCTGCTGGTGGAGGTGACCGATGCCGACAAGCTATACAATCACCTGGTTCACAAAAAAGTGATTGTGAGAAACCGCAGCAGTGTTGTCCGCAACTGCATACGCATCACCGTGGGCACACCGGCAGAGAACCGGATACTGCTGAAGGAACTACAGGACTATAGTAATCAGACAAGATAAAAACGCACATTGGTATTATTTCATCTCACACAAACCCCTGGAGTGACAGAAATAATACAATAAAAACAGAAAACGCACATGAAGAAAGTACTTTTCATAGACCGCGACGGAACACTGATCCTGGAGCCGAAAGATGAACAGATCGACAGCCTTAGTAAGCTGGAATACTACCCGAAGGTATTTCAGTACCTCTCACGTATTGCCGGCGAACTGGAATATGAGCTGGTGATGGTCACCAACCAGGACGGACTGGGCACCGACTCCTTCCCCGAAGATACATTCTGGCCCACCCACAATAAAATCATCAAAGCCTTCGAAAATGAGGGGGTTCACTTCAGCGAGATCCTGATCGACCGCTCCTTTCCGCAGGAGAACCTGCCCACCCGTAAACCGGGTACAGCGATGCTGACCCACTACCTGAAGGGTGCGTACGACCTGGCAAACTCCTATGTGATAGGAGACAGAATAACGGATGTGCAACTGGCTCAAAACATGAAATGTAAATCAATATTGTTAAGCAATGATTCACATTCTAATGCAACCCTGTGCACTACCGACTGGGGGGAGATCTACCGTTTCCTGAAAGCAACACCCCGTACCGGCAAGGTGCACCGAAAAACCTCTGAGACCGATATCCTCGTCGAAGTAAACCTCGATGAGAGCGGGAAGAGCAGCATCTCCACCGGACTGGGATTTTTCGATCATATGCTGGAGCAGATCGCCCGCCACGGTAACATCCGCTTGAAGATTGAAGTGAAAGGGGATCTCCATATCGATGAGCATCACACCATCGAAGATACAGGCATCGCCCTGGGAGAAGCATTTCTGCAGGCACTGGGCAAGAAGAAAGGGATCTCCCGCTACGGCTTTATGCTCCCCATGGACGAGTGCCTGGCACAGGCGGCCATCGACTTCGGCGGCCGTCCCTGGCTGGTGTGGGAGACCGCTTTTCAACGTGAATACGTGGGCGATGTACCCACCGAGATGTTTATGCACTTCTTCAAGTCGTTCACCGACAGTGCGAAGTGCAACCTCAACATCAAAGCCGAAGGAGAGAATGAGCATCATAAGATAGAGGCCATCTTCAAAGCCTTTGCACGCGCCGTCAAGATGGCGGTGAAGCTGAGCGAGACAGAAGGTATTCCAAGCACGAAAGGAGTGATATAGAATGATTGTTATCATCAAATACAACGCGGGTAATATCACATCGGTATACAATGCGGTAAAACGGCTCGGCTACCCCTGCAGGGTGACGGACGACGTCGAAGAGATCAGGAATGCAGAGAAGGTAATCTTCCCCGGCGTAGGCGAAGCCAAGTCGGCAATGATCTATCTGAAAGAAAGAGGATTGGACAGGGTTATTAAATCATTGCTTCAGCCCACCCTGGGTGTCTGCCTGGGGCTGCAGCTAATGTGCAGCCACACGGAAGAGGGTAACACGGAATGTTTCGGCATCTTCGATGCCGACGTGAAAAAGTTCCCTCCCGCCGACATCGTTCCGCATATGGGATGGAACAATCTGTCGGATGTGAATAGTACCCTTTTCAAAAATTTCGGTAAGGATGACACTACCTATTTCGTCCACAGCTATTACGCCGAGATATGCGGTCAGACCATCGCGACGTGCGATTATATCCTGCCCTTCAGTGCGGCCATACAAAAAGACAATTTTTACGCCACGCAGTTTCACCCCGAGAAATCGGGCAGCGTAGGTGAACAGATATTGAAGAATTTTTTGGAATTATGAGAATCATCCCCGCTATTGATATCATCGACGGCAAGTGCGTGCGCCTGACAAAAGGCGATTACAGCACCCAAAAAACCTACCGTGACAACCCGCTGGATGTTGCCAGGGAGTTCGAGGAGCACGGCATACAGTACCTGCATCTGGTGGATCTCGACGGTGCGAAATCGAAACATATTGTCAATCACCGCGTGCTGCATGAGATCGCCACAAAGACATCGCTGAAGATCGATTTCGGAGGCGGCATCAAATCAGACGAGGATGTGCGCATTGCCTTCGGGAACGGAGCAGCACAGATCACCGGCGGCAGCATCGCCCAGCAGCAGCCTGCACTGTTTAAGCAGTGGCTCGCACTCTACGGGGCCGACAAGATCATCCTGGGGGCTGACAGTCACCACAGGAAGATAGCCACCAACGGCTGGCAGCAGCAGTCGCAGGAGGATGTGGTCGATTTCATCTCAGCCTACGAGAAAGAGGGTGTACACTATGTGATCTGCACCGATATCGCTAAGGATGGCATGCTGGAGGGTCCCTCCACCGAGCTCTACAAAGAGATTATCGCCCGGACGAACATACAGCTTATCGCCAGCGGAGGCATCTCCTCGATAGAAGATCTGCTCACACTGCAACAGATAGGTTGTGAGGGTGCGATCATCGGTAAAGCCATTTACGAAGGAAAGATAGGACTGAAAGAATTGAGAGATTTTATAATAAGAAATTAGAGCTGAAAGCTGAAAGCTGAGTGCAAAAACCAAATCGCTGAAAGCAACATCAGCCCTGCTAAAAAGCTGACAGCTGAAAGCTGAACGCTAAAAAATAAATTTATGCTAAAAAAAGGATTATCCCCTGCCTCGATATCAAGGACGGACGCACCGTGAAAGGTGTCAACTTCGTAGAGCTGCGTGATGCGGGCGATGCAGTGGAGCTGGCCAAGCGCTATGTGCTTGAGGGTGCCGACGAGCTGGTCTTCCTCGATATCACCGCCACGGTGGAAAACCGCAAGACCCTCACCGAGCTGGTACACCGCGTGGCTGAAGAGATCAACATACCCTTCACCGTGGGTGGCGGCATCAGCTCACTGGAAGATGCACAGGCTATTATCAGGGCGGGTGCCGACAAAGTGAGTCTCAACTCCTCGGCGGTAGATCACCCTGAGCTCCTCACCGAGATTGCCTCACAATTTGGGAGTCAGTGCGTGGTGCTGGCCATAGACACCAAGCTGGTTGATGGGGAGTGGATGGTCTACGTGCATGGGGGAAGGACTCCTACCCCACTCCGCACGCTCGACTGGGCCCGGGAAGGAGAGAAACGCGGTGCCGGAGAGATACTGCTCACCTCCATGAACAACGATGGTACCAGAGATGGCTTCGCTATCGATATCACTCGTAGTGTAAGCGACACAGTCAACATTCCCGTCATCGCCTCCGGCGGAGCGGGCACGATGGCACACTTCGCTGATGTGTTCACACAGACGAGGGCGAGTGCAGCGCTGGCCGCCAGTATCTTCCATTTCGGGGAGATACCGATCCCCACATTGAAACAATATTTAAAAGAACAAAACATACCGATACGATGACAATAGATTTTGAAAAATCCGGAGGATTGATTCCGGTGGTTATACAGCATGCCCACACACTGCAGGTGCTGATGCTGGGTTACATGAACGAAGAGGCACTGGAAAAGACGAAAGCTGAAAGAAAAGTAACCTTCTACAGTCGCAGCAAACAAAGGCTGTGGACCAAGGGAGAGACCTCAGGCAATTTTCTCACCGCCGATGAGATCCTGATCGACTGCGACAGCGATACGATCCTGATCAAAGCAATACCCGCGGGACCGACATGCCACACCGGCAGCACCTCCTGTTTTAAGGAAGAGACACCCAAAGGATTTGTCTATGAACTGGAGAGCGTGATTGAACAGCGCATCACCGAGAACACCGAAGGGTCGTACACCTCCAGGCTATTTAATATGGGTGTCAACAAAGTAGCGCAGAAGGTGGGTGAAGAGGCTGTGGAGCTGGTAATCGAGTCGAAAGACGACAATATCGACCTGTTCAGGAACGAGGCAGCCGACCTGCTCTATCACTACCTTATCCTGCTGAAGACGAAGGATCTGAAGCTGGAGGATATTGAAGAGGTGCTGAAGGGAAGACATAAATAGCGGTTAGCTATCAGCGGTCAGCTTTATAAGTGGGGTTGGCGTAGTTGCCAGCGGTCAGGGTTTAAAAGAAGCGGTCAGCTTTCTTGTGACGATCCATACTTTCTGGCCGTCGGCCAGGGTGGTGGCAAAGAGATAACTGTCTCCCCCATCCTTCAGTCCTGTTTTTCTACGTATTTCAGCAACGCTCGTCGGGTAATTACGCACGGCGATATTCACTTTCTCCGTCTCCGAAACAAAACGGCGGATATTTATCCTGTTGGGCACAATCACCTCATCAATGGTAAATATACGTCCGGGAAAATCGGATAGCAGCAGATCTGAAGTGTAGAGATGACTGTGCCTGTGCAGTTTTTTTACCTGATAACTGTTACCCACCGCATTAAAAGCGCCTGCTTTCATTACTGATGCATTGGGTTCATAGAGGTATCTGCAGGGTTGCGATGTCAACACCGCCTCCTGCATTTCCTCCTCACGGGTAAAACAAAAAACCTTCTTCTCTCCTCCTCTATACAGATTCACAGCGTGGTAGCGGCACTCTACCGCATCTTTCGTGAGGATAAAAAGCAGTTCTTTACATTCGTTCTCCACCGAAACAACATGCACTTCGCTCACATCACCCACTGTTTTCACGGCAAGGGAGATGTCCAGCATCGGTGAATATTTGATCATCACCCTGTCCGCTTTCTCCAGCAGCAGATCTTTCAGCTGCGACAGGTCGGGAGAGCAATCTTCAATACGAAAAACCTTCCTTCCCCCCTCATCCCTGCGCGAAGGGTCCAGGTAGATCAGGTCGGCCTTCTCCATCAGCGGTAAAACGGTTTCACTTTTCCCGTTTCTGATCTCTGCATGTTTCAGTCCCAACAGCCCAAAATTGTGAACCGCGATCCGGCAGAGCTCCTCATTCTGCTCCAGATAGAACGCACGACGGAAAGAGGGAGCCACAAACGAGAAATCTACCCCCATTCCACCCGTCAGATCCACAAAGCGTTCCCCCTTTTCCGGTAGCAGCGAGCGCTTATACCTCGCCGTAATCTCCGATGAAGCCTGCTCCAGGGAGAGATGCACCGGGTAGACGATCTCACTGATCCGGTACCACGATGGTATTTTATGTTTCGCCATCTGCCGCCCGGCAATCTGCGCCAGCAGAAATGGCATATTCTCCCCCGAAAACCGAAGTGCCAAATCGCGCACATCTTCATTCTCGTGAGTAAAAATAAACTCCTGCTGCGTCGGGAATAGCTTCATAACGAAAAAAAAGAACAACCTACTTAAGCAAGCAGGTTGTCCTTATCAACTAATAATTATTTTATGGTTCAAGTTGCCTTTAACCGGATCCGGTCAGGGCGAATTAAGCTTCTGCCTGTACCTGCGACTGTACCGATACGAATGAGCGGTTGTCCCTTCTCTTACGGAAGACAACTACACCATCGGTCAGTGCGAACAGTGTATGGTCTTTTCCCATACCAACATTTTCTCCGGGATGGTGAACCGTTCCGCGCTGACGCACGAGAATGTTACCTGCCCTCGTGGCTTCACCACCGAATATCTTAACGCCCAATCGTTTACTTTCCGATTCGCGGCCGTTCTTCGAACTACCAACACCTTTTTTATGTGCCATTTTCTTCTGATTTTAACTGATTAAGCTATAATTTCCTTTATTCTCACTTCAGAAAACTGTTGACGGTGTCCGTTTAATTTTCTGTAACCTTTTCTTCTTTTCTTCTTGAAAATGAGAACCTTGTCTCCTTTTACATGCGAAAGAATCTCTAACACTACTTTTGCTCCTTCAATTACGGGCGAACCAACGGTTATCGCGCCGTCATTATCGATAAGCATCACTTTATCAAACTCCACTTTTGCACCCTGATCGGCGTTGATTCTGTGGACGAATAATCTCTGGTCTTGCTGTACTTTAAACTGCTGACCCTGAATGTCTACTATGACGTACATATATAAATAACTTGACGTTACGTGCCTGAGGCGAGCCGCTACCTGCGTCTACTTCTTGAGCCTATTAGCAAAATGAGGTGCAAAATTACAAAATTAATTCATAAAACACAAATCATTCACCGCTTTTTTTCCAAATTCAGGTAGGCATTCCCGATATTTTCGATGATATCGCCGGCAGTGAAAGAGCGTGGATGAATGCTCTTCTGTGTCAGGTCGGCGGTCAACCCATGCAGGTAAACCCCCACCCTTGCTGCCTCCGTTGACTTGTAACCCTGTGCCAGCAGGCTGGTGATCATTCCGGTCAGCACATCACCGCTGCCGGCAGTCGCCAGCGCCGGTGTTCCGGTGCTGTTCATATAGATATTATCCGCATCGATAATCAGCGAATAGGCTCCTTTTATCACCACGACAAGGTCATTCTCGTTTGCGAAGAACCTCGTTTTTTGAATCTTATCATAGTCGTCGCTCCACATGCCTATAAGTCTTGAAAGCTCCTTTGGATGAGGTGTCAGGATTGTTCTTGAAGGCAGATATGCCAGCCATTTCGGATGTTTGGCCAGCAGATTCAACCCATCGGCATCAATCACCAGTGGGGCTTTGTTATTCTTAAGAAAATAGTGGAATGCATCCTCTGTTTCTGCTTGCTGTCCCATCCCTATTCCAATGCCGATAGCATCCGGCAGCAGATCATATCCGATATAACTGATACGCTCCGGATGATTGTCTTCAACGGCCATTGCTTCAGGTAAAAAGGATTGGATGACCGGCATTCCGCATTTGGGCAGGTAAGCCGTAACCAACCCGCATCCTGTTTTCAGTGCTGCTTTCGATGCCAGGCATACCGATCCGATCTTACCCAGGCTCCCACCAATGATCAGTGCATGTCCCTCGGTACCTTTGTGAGCAAATCGGCCCAGCGGTTTCAGCAGTGCCCTGATCTCTTCATATTCTGTAAAAAAAATGTTGCTTTCCGCTTCCGCTATCGCTTCTTCATTCAGCCCGATAGGTACGATCGAAACGTTGCCTGTATAATCTTTATTTTCTGGGAGAAAGAGTGCCAGTTTCGGGATTTGAAAAGTGACCGTTTCGGTAGCTCTCACGGCAAAAGATGTCTTTCGATCCGGGAACATGCCGCTCGGCATATCGATGCTGTAGACCGGTTTTCCGCATTCATTGATGCTGTCGATCACTGTCTTCGCTACCCCTGTCACCTCTCTCGAGAGTCCGGTGCCGAAGATTGCGTCAATCACCACATCATATTGATTGGGATCAGGTATATCTATGTCCGTTATAATCTTCTTGTTGGGCACATTCTCAGCTTTTGCACGACGGAGGTTGTGAGCGCAATCTTCAGAGTATTTGTCGCTATACTCCACAACATATAGCATCACATTGTAACCCGACTTGTTGAGCATGCGTGCCACCACAAGTCCGTCGCCGCCATTGTTCCCCACACCAGAGAAGATAAGCACAGCAATCTCCTTACGGGGATAGTTTTCCACGAACCGGTTATAGAAAGCGGTTGCGGCCTGCTTCATCAGCGTCAGTGACGGGATACCTTCCCATTTAATCGTTTCGGCATCAACAACACGAATCTGTTCCGAGGTAAGGATCTTCATTTGATTTATCATTTTTCATCTTTCCGGTGCGAAGTTAAATAATTTTATCACGCTAACAATCAATAAAAGAGCAATAAATCAACTTATCCCCGTTATTTATTTCTATTTGTTTTCTTTTAAGAAAGCTTATTGAGAAAACCGATGTGTCCATTTTTTTATTCTATCCTGCCTACTTTTAATACTCCTCCAAAATGTGTTCTCCCATCCTTCTTAGTTACGATTTACAATCCTTTCTTTGTCTTAATTTCATTCATTTCATTCATTTCATTGGTATTTTCCGGACACTGTTTAAATTTATTTAATACGAATATAGGAAATAATAGCTAAAAATGAGAAAGATATCAAAATATTAACTAAACTTGCAGTCTGTAATTTTATTCGAGAAATATACACTATTGTTGTCTGACAGGAGAATCAGGTAGGAACAAATGAAATACACACATATCCATCTAAAAGTTTTGACTAGATAAGAAATTCGTTGGATTATCTTGATATATAAAAAACCTGAATCCAACATTATAAATTTTTCAGTATGCGCAATTACGAAAAAAAGTTCGCTTTCTATATCTCCTTAACAATTAGCACTTTAATGTATTGAATAATAGAGATAATCAGGAAATAGGCGCCAAACAGTTGCGCATACACAAATGTTGGCAACAAGTGTAAAAAGACAGACACAGCAGACAGATACGATAGTGATATTGAAAATAGAAAGGACTTAGCTTTTTGACAGGACAGTGCAAATTTGATGGAAATTTATTTTGTTTTTTTCTTCCCACCCACAAAAAAGAAGGAAACCCCGCCCACATTGCACACATTGTCAAAGCCCCACGAGCCAACGCTCAGACCAAAGCTTTGCCAAAGAGTGCAATCTTGCCTCCGCACACAGAACAACTTGATAATTATATCTTGTTTTATGAGATAAATTTGTATTTTTGTGGAAAATAATTTGATAGAAATGAATCGAATTAAAGAAGTGCTTGAAGAGAAAGGAATCAAACAGACTTGGTTAGCTGAGAAGTTAGGAAAGAGTTACAATATGGTTAACTCTTATGTACAAAACAGACAGCAACCAAGAATTGAGGTTCTTTATGAGATAGCAAAAATTCTGGACGTTAATGCCAAAGATTTATTGAAAGAAGAATAATGAGTAAAGAGAATCAAATAGAAGAAAACCTTATTGAGCAACTAAAGGGGCTTAAGTACATCCATCGCCCTGACATAGTGGATAGAAAAACCCTTGAGCAAAACTTCAAAACCAAATTTGAAGAACTAAACCGTGTTCGGCTTTCAGAGAATGAATTTTTAAGACTTAGGGAAGAAATCATAAATCCTGATGTTTTTACTGCCTCAAAACTGTTACGTGAAAGAC
>JAENWZ010000374.1 GCA_016649795.1 Proteiniphilum sp.
GATGGGCAGACTCTCCACGCTCAAGATGATGATGCCCGAATTATCGCTGAAACGCTCCTACCTGAAGTTCTGGCTTATATTTGGTGCGCTCTGTGCGGGCATTTTTCTGATTGCCCGTCCCCAGTTCGGTACTAAGGTGGAGACGGTGGAGAAGGAGGGTATTGAGCTTGTGATTGCCATTGATGTCTCCAATTCAATGCTCGCCCGGGATGTTTCTCCTGACAGGCTGGCACGTGCTAAACAGATACTGTCGAGACTTATCGATGTGCGCAGGAACGATAAAGTGGCATTGATTGTGTTTGCAGGTGAAGCCTATGTGCAGATGCCGCTTACCTCCGATACACAGTCGGCGAAAATATTCCTCAATACCATCGACCCCAACCTCGTTCCTATTCAGGGCACGGCGATAGGGCAGGCAATCAGTCTGGGTGTGAGCTCTTTCTCGAGCGATAAGGATATCAGCAAAGCGATGGTGATTATTACCGATGGTGAAGACCATGAGGGAAACGCTGCCGGAGTAGCTGCTGAGGCTGCGAAAGCCGGGGTGATGATTAATGTGTTGGGTATAGGTTCGCCTGACGGTTCACCGGTGCCGGTATACGAGCAAGGGAATGACTTTATGACGGATAACGAAGGAAATGTGGTGGTATCCCGCCTGAACGAGCAGATGAGCATGGAGATAGCGCAAAGTGGTGAAGGACTCTATGTCCTTGCCGACAACTCCAACACAGCTGTCCGTGCCCTGGAGGCGCAGCTTGATGAACTTGAGACCGGCAAATCCACCTCTCTCTCCTATTCAGAATATGATGAGAAATTTCCTCTTTTGGCATGGTTCATACTGGTCATACTTTTAATAGAGATACTTATTTACGACAAGAAAAACCGGTTATTCAGAAATGTGAGGTTATTCAAATGAAGAGATACCTGATGAAATATTTCCTGTTTATCCTGATGATGGCACTGATGCCGTTATCCGTTTCGGCACAAAAGGATGTCCGGAAAAACATCCGTAAAGGAAACAAGGTGTACAGTGAGCAAAAATTTTCCGAAGCAACTTCTTTTTACGAAAATGCGGTGAAAGAGAACCCCTCTTCCAAAGAGGCAAACTTTAACCTGGGTAACACGTTGTATAAACAAAAGGAGTGGGATAAATCCATTGAGCAGTACAACCACTTTATTTCACTGGAACAGGAGAATCCGCAGGAGGCGGCTGCCGGGTGGCACAATATTGGTAATGCAATGTTGCAGAAGAATGAGTTGCAGAAATCGATGGAGGCCTATAAGATGGCATTGCGTCTGAACCCTCAGGACGATGAGACGCGTTACAACCTGGCAGCGGTGCAGAAGATGATTCAGGATGAAGAGGATCAGCAGGACCAGGGTGAAGGGGAAGAGGAGCAGGAGAAGGAACAGGAGCAACAACAGGATCAGCAGCAACAGCAGCAGGATCAGCAGGATCAGGAGCAGCGGGCTGAACAACCAAATCAACCCGAGCAGATGTCACGTGACAATGCCCGTCAGATGCTTCAGGCTATTGAGCAGGATGAGCAACAGACACAGGAAAAAGTGCAGCAGATAAAAGCGCAGGAAAGAGAACAACAGGCGGAAGATAACAGAAGAAAGAATAAA
>JAENWZ010000096.1 GCA_016649795.1 Proteiniphilum sp.
CTTAAAATCTTGTCCTCCCCACCGAAGGAGAAGCCCATGAAAGGAAGAATATCATATTCATGAGCCACTTTTATCACATAGTAGGGTGTCTTCTCCGACATCCCGTCGCCGGTGCCGATAATGGCATCTTGTACGATGCGTCTTTTACGTGCTGTGCTTTTGTACTCTACAGTGTTATCCTGTTGAGCCAATACCAGCAGTTTCGCATTCAGTGCACGAAGGTTAAAGGGATCCTCCTGCAAGAGTGCATCGGAATACTCCAGGATTTTGGTGTAATCCTGTGCTGTAAAAGATTTTTTTGTCAACGCTTTTGCAAGCAGGTTATTGTAGGAGGAAGTGTCGGTGGGGACATATCCTGCCTGATACACATATCCGAAGTAGAGATGTCTCCCTTCTTCCGGCGTCATGTTGGCATCACTTGTGAGGTATTTTTCCATCAGTTTGGGGTAGTAGAAAGAGGAGGAGGGTTCTTTCACATCTCTTTTGATCTGATCAAAGTCAGGAGCTTTGAAAAACATATCATCCTGCGAGAATGCAGAAAGGAACAGAGATGCGAATACCATGAGGACAATAGTTAATTTTTTCATTTTATTTTTTTCTTTATGATGCATGGATCGCGGAGTACTCATATTTCATTGATAATGATTCACCTGCTTATCACATACAATTAATTTTTCTCAAATGTATTTCCTTATTTTGGTTTTAACAATTATATATCAATAAGAAAACTTAATTGAAAGAGTCGGTTACCCTGCAACGATTACTGTTTTCCCGAAACCGTCATCTCTCTGTTTATTTTCGTCACAAGTCCCTGTAACACGCTTCCCGGTCCCAGTTCCACAAACTCGGTGGCGCCGTCGGCAATCATGTTTTCTACTGAATGGGTCCACTTCACGGGGGAGGTGAGCTGTGCGATAAGGTTTCTCTTGATTGTGGCGGGATTGGTCTCACCCACTGTGGTGACATTTTGATAAACAGGACATTGAGGTGCCAATATCTCCGTAGCCTCAATCGCTGCCATCAGCTCAACCCTTGCCGGTTCCATGAGAGGGGAGTGAAAAGCACCACCCACCTTTAGTGGCAGTGCACGTTTAGCCCCTGCATCTTTCATAAGTTCACACGCTTTCTCTACTCCGCTTATGCTGCCTGAGATCACTATTTGCCCGGGACAGTTGTAATTAGCTGGGACAACCACATCGTCAATGGCGGCACAGATCTCTTCCACCTTCTCATCGGGCAATCCCAAAATAGCTGCCATGGTAGAGGGGTTTGCCTCACATGCTTTCTGCATGGCCAGTGCACGTTTGTAGACCAGCTTCAGTCCGTCTTCAAACGATAATGCACCGGCTGCTACCAAAGCGGAGAACTCCCCCAACGAATGGCCGGCAGTCATATCGGGTGTAAATTCCTCTCCCAGCGTTTTGGCCAGAATCACCGAATGCAAAAAGATAGCCGGTTGTGTAACTTTTGTCTGGCGAAGATCTTCATCCGTGCCGTTGAACATGAGATTCGTAATAGAGAAACCCAAAATGTTGTTAGCTTTTTCGAACAGCTCTTTCGCTAAGGACGATGTTTCGTATAACTCTTTACCCATGCCCACAAACTGGGCGCCCTGACCGGGGAAAATGGTTGCTTTTTTCATTATTGTAAAACTTTATTTTCGTTCAGATATTATCTATAAAGACTTAAACAGGTTAAGCCCGGTTCTGTTCAATTTCAGTTTTTCGTTTTTCGTTTTTTTTAGATATGAGTTTCGGGTTTTTAAGCTAATACCTCACGTCTGACTGCCGAACGCTGAACGCTAAACGTTAAGATTCTTACCGCCGCCCAGTGAAAGCTTAACCCTAAAGAGCTGAAAGCTGAAAGCTGACCGCTGACCGCTAAAACCCCAGCCGCTGAAAGCAACCTAAACCCCAGCTAAAAAAGCTGAAAGCTGATCGCTGAAAGCTGACAACTGATCGCTGACCACTATTTGTTCTTTTCGCGAATTTCTACTCGACGTATTTTCCCGCTGATGGTTTTCGGCAGTTCGCTCACAAACTCAATGATGCGCGGATATTTGTAGGGTGCCGTCACATTCTTTACATGCTTTTGAATCTCTTTCGCCAACGTATCGTCTGCTTTCGTCCTGTACTCATCTGCCAGGACGATGGTGGCCTTGATCACCTGTCCGCGTATTTCGTCCGGGACACCGGTGATGGCACATTCAACCACGGCGGGATGTGTCATCACAGCGCTCTCCACCTCGAACGGCCCGATGCGGTAGCCGGAGCTCTTGATCACATCGTCGGTACGTCCCACAAACCAGTAGTACCCCTCTTCGTCGCGCCACGCCATATCGCCCGTGTGATAGAGATTGTCGGCATAGACCTGGCGTGTGAGTTCTTCATCTCTAAAATAACCCATGAAAAGTGCCAGGGGACGTTTCTCGTCGGTATAGAAGACGATCTCCCCCTGTTCCCCGTCTTCGGCAGAGCGGCCGTCGTGGGTAAGCAGATCCATTTTATAGAGGGGATTGGGCACGCCCATGGATCCCGGCTTAGGTACTATCCAGGGAAAGGTGATGATGGTGGGTGCCGTCTCTGTCTGACCGAATGCTTCCATCATCTTGATCCCTGTCTGCCTGTAGAATGTGTCGAATACCGATGGATTGAGTGCTTCGCCTGCCGTGGTGCAGTACTCCAGTGCCGAGAGATCGTACCTGCTCAGATCCTCACGGATTAGAAAGCGGAAGATGGTGGGAGGTGCACAAAAGGAGGTCACCTTGTAGGTGGAGATCATACGTAGCATATCTTCAGGGATAAAGCGTCCTTCAAAATCGTATACGAAAACGCAGGCGCCTACGATCCACTGACCGTAGAGTTTACCCCATACGGCTTTTGCCCAGCCTGTATCGGCTACAGTGAGGTGTACACTGTTTTCATGCAGGTTGTGCCAGTATTTAGCTGTTGTGATATGCCCGAGAGGGTAGGTGAAATCGTGGATCACCATCTTGGGTTGACCGGTCGTTCCCGAGGTGAAGTAGAGGATCATGATATCCCCATTTGTATTGACCTGTGGCGGTCTCACAAAGGGGGCAGCATTCTTCACTCCCTGGTGAAAATCGATCCAGCCTTCCGGTATGTTTTCACCCACCATGATGCGGTGTTGTACCGAAGGTGATTTGGCCATGGCCAGATTCACATGTTCTGTCAGATTATCGTCCTCAGTAACCACGATGGCTTTGATATCTGCTGCGTTATTGCGGTAAATGATATCTTTGTCAGTGAGCAGATGGGTGGCCGGTATGGCTATCGCACCAATCTTATGCAGTGCCAGTATGGTCTGCCAGAACTCGATGCTTCGCTTGAGGATGAGCATCACCTTATCTCCTTTTCCTATGCCGGTGGATTGGAAAAAGGATGCTGTCCTGTCTGAAAGCATCTTCAACTCTCCAAAGGTGAGGTCGCGATGGGCTCCCTTATCGTTGGTCCAGCAGAGAGCTCTCTTGTCCGGATGGGTTGAAGCCCATTCATCCGCAACATCGTAGGCGAAATTGAAGTTTTCCGGAACGATGATATCGTAATTATCTATAAAATCCTGGTGGGATTCGAACTGCGTTCTCTTTACAAATTTTTCTATCATGACAACCTATGCTTATAACTATCTTTTTTTCAGGGATATAAAATCACAGCGAGAAACTTCACCTGCTTGTGGTTCAGCGCTTTCATCCCGTGCGGGAGCGAGGAATCGAAGTAGATGCTGTCTCCTTCGCCGAGGATCTGGTTTTTCCCGTTGATATTGAGCACCATGCTCCCCTCGAGGATCATGTTGAACTCCTGTCCTGCATGAATGCTCTGGTAAAAATCGATCTCCATCGGCTTGGATTCTACCGTTACCACGAATACCTCCGCTACATTATTGGTGAAGCCTGAAGTGAGTGATTGGTATTTATAGGCCGAAACTCTCTCTACGCTTACACCCTTGTCTTTGCGTGTGATATAGTAGGAGTTCATCTTTGGTTCTGTGCCGAACATGAGTGTGGCCAGATCCACGTTAAACTCCCTTTCGATACGTTGCAAAAAGGAGAGGGAGATATCTCTCTCGCCGGCTTCATATTGCAGGTAGTCTGCGATGTCCACCTCCAGCTTATGTGCCATCTCGTCGGCAGTGAGATCAAGCGCATCTCTCAATCCCTTTATCCGATCACCTATTTGTGTTAAGTCTGTCGCCATAGTATTTTGCGTTTATATAATCCAGAAATGTGTACAAAGATATCTCTTTTTTTCAAAGAAACAGATAGAGGCTCATGGCCATCACAGCCATACCTACCACCAGCCCAATAATGGAAAGTTGGTGTTGGTACGTTTCGCCATGAAGGCGATCAGACTGCCTATACCTGTGCAGAGTCCGGCAAAGAGGGTGAGTAGAAAAGCAATGATTACTGTTTGATTGTCCATTAGAAACCCTGAATAACAGTTTTCATTATCTCCTGATGAATAACTCCGTTGGAGGCTACCATCTCTTTCCCGAAAATGTAGTTGTCGGTTCCAGAGAAATCGGTGCATTTACCTCCGGCACATTGCAGGATGAATGCTCCGGCAGCCACATCCCAGGGAGATAAGCCCGAGTGGAAGTAGGTGTCGCTGATGCCGGCAGCCACATAGCAGATCTCGAGTGCCGCAGAGCCTTTGATGCGGAAGCTGCACTTACGGAACTGCTTCATGGCATTTCTCAGGATCTCTTCTCCCTTATCATCCAGACTGTAAGGAATGCCAAAACCGATGTAGGCATTCTCCAATACAGACTGAGTGCTGACCGTCAAGGGTACTTCGTTGAGAAATGCTTTACCCCTGGCTGTGGCGAAGAACATCTGGTCCAGCATGGGATCGAATACCACACCCAGTATGATCTCATTCTCTTTCATGAGGGCGATACTCACCGAGTAGGGTGTGTCGCCATGCACGAAGTTGGTGGTGCCATCCAGTGGGTCGATGATCCATGTGTAGGCTTTTATCTCATTTTCTACGGTAGCCTCTTCGGTGAGAAAACCGGCTTCGGGCAACAGCTTCTTCAGCGCGACCACCAGTCGTGTTTCAGCCTCTTTATCGATGTAGGTCACATAATCACGTGTGCCTTTCATCTCGATATCTCTCTTCTTCAGCTCCGTCTGTTCACTCTTCAGATACTCCCCTGTGGAGCGTGCGAGGATTTTCACCTCACTGATCAATTTCTCCAATTCCATACTTGTAAAAAGTTACGGTATTTTATTTGTTATGCTACCTTGAATCTATTTATCGGGAAACATGGAATCCCACCAGCGTGAGTCCTCTTTCAGCCATTTGGCAAACCAGGCGTGAATAGCGTTGTTCCAGGCGATACGTTTGTCGTAATCGTAGATCGCATGATTCTCACCCTCCACCTGAATGAATTCTACCGGTTTATTCAACAGCTTCAGGGCTGTATACATCTGAATACTCTCTCCGATGGGCACGTTGGTATCGGCTGTTCCGTGCAGCAGCAGGAGAGGAGTCTCTATTTTATCGGCATGGAAAAGAGGACTCTGTTCCACATAGAGCTGCGGGTTGTTCCAGGGATAGCTGCCTGCGCTTGCGCCTGCGCTGTATGAATAGCCCCAGAATCCTTCGCCCCAGTAACTGGTGATGTTGCTTATTCCGGCGTGTGAAACCGATGCGGAGAAGAGATCTGTTTTGGTGATGAGGTATTGTGTCATAAACCCGCCATAGGAGGCACCTATATTGCCTATTTTTGTCCCGTCCACAAAAGGATGGGCGGCAACGAACGTTTTCACCCCTTCAATGATCTCTTCAGCGGTCTGCTCACCCCATGCGTTCACATGGCGAGCCGAGAAATTCTGTCCGTAACCTGTCGTGCCGCTTGGTTGCAGCGTGTAGACGACGTAATCCTGTGCAGCATATACATGCAGAGGGTAGGTGCTTTCAAATACACGTGTGGTGGGACTTGTGCCGCCGTAATAATAGACGATGAGCGGATATTTTCTGTCGGGGTTGAAGTTGGGCGGCAGGTAATAGCGTCCTTCGATCAGGTCGCCAAAGGAGCTTTTAAAATTCCAGTCCTTCACCTCTCCGAGGTTGAGCTTACTTATTCTGTCGGCATAGGGATCGGAGATAAGCGTTGATTCAAGTGTTTTGAGGTTGAGCAGATAGCTCCTGTTGGAGTTGGATGTGCTCACACCTGTATAGGTTGCCCAAGGAGCGTCTTCGGCAATGTTGAAAGAGCGGATCACATCTTCCTTGAGCAGTAGTTTTTCGAACTTCTTCGTTCGCGGTGTGTAGCGATACATGCTGGCGCGGTCACCTTCTTCCACACGGTAATAGATCTGATTATCGAGCGGGTTCCACTCCTGTGCGCTGATGGTTGGATCGAAGTGCTTTGTCACCGGTTCTACCTGCATGCTCTCCAGATCCATGATGAACGATTGTGTGTCGTAACTGTTGGCGATCTGTCCCTGTTGGATGTTGAGTCCGATGCCGTTGAATGCTTCGGGAGCACCGTGGATAAGCAACTTCTTGCCATCGGGAGAGAACTGCGCGGAGTAGGTAAATCGCTGATCCTTCCAGATGGTGTCTGTTGCCATTGTCTCCAGGTTCAACAGATAGAGCGAACTTTTGCGGAAGGGGCGTTCAGCAAGATCCTCCTCGGAAGTAGAGAAAAGCAGCAGTTTCACATCATCCGTCACATCGTTGAGCGATGCTGTCTGTCTGCCGAAAGTGAGCTGCTGGGTGAGTCCCGTGTCGAAGTAATAACGATAAATAAAATAGCGGTCGCGGTAATGCGACTGGCGGTCGTCGATGCCTATAAGTCGTTTGAGTCCGCCGGGATTGCTGATGGTGATGGTCTCTTTTGATGAGAAAAACATCGATTGTTCATCCGGTGCGATATAGAAATTCTCTTTCGGCAGGTTCTCCGCTACAATGCTGGTTTTCACTGTCAGCGGATCCATCGTGTATAGTGTTCGGCTCTCTTCGGTGTCAATCACATAATAGAGCAGGTCCGTTTTCGGCATCCAGCTCAGCTGGGAGCGGTTGGCCGGTTCGGAGAAGATGGTCCTTTTCTGCCTGGAGTCATAGATCTCAGTGTAACTACGGTTGTTGCCTCCCGGAAGGGTTTCGCGAAAGCTTAACAGCACAAACCGGCCGCTGGGAGAGATAGACGCGTTGTTTACCCGTTTTCCCTCCAGCATATCTTTGATATTGATACGCCGTTCATTGATATTGTTGAATGTATAGATCAGCAGTGAATCTGCCTCATCGGCTTTCAGTTCTATTTTCACCGCGGGATCAATCTTATTCTCTGCTGATGTGAGCATTTTGATCACCACACGAACGTTGTTGGTGAAACCGTTCAACCCCGTATCGACCGACCCGGCCTGATGCAAGCTGTCGTTCACCTCTGTTTTGGTAGCCCGTTTCACGTTATCTATCCAGAGCTCCAGCCTGTCGGGAGAAGTAACCGTTATTTTTCCCTTGCCATAACGGTCGGCAGAGAGATAGAACGATAGTAATTGGAATGCATGCCCCTGCTGTGGTTTAGGCAGGTGGAAATAACCGGCTGTGTCGGGTGTCATTTTTGTAACAAAACGATCATGATCGGGAAAAGAGATGGAGTAGGAGAGGAGCAGCTCGTCAGTAAAAGGAGCATCCTTCAAATTCACACTATCCAATAACACCGGTTTCTGCACCGGTATGGGACCGAAAGAGTGTATCTCCTGCGGTTGTATGACCTGTTGCGCCTGTAGGCTTGTTGCCAGTAATCCAAAGGCAATGATGCACCAAAAAAATCGTTTGTTCATATTTCGTTATGTTATTAGCTGTAAGCAATAAGC
>JAENWZ010000154.1 GCA_016649795.1 Proteiniphilum sp.
CCTCTTCACTCACATTGGGTATGTCGGAAGTAAGTTCTTCAAGTCCGCGTTTCGTTTCGCGCACTTCCAGTGAGAATTCTTCCACGTGGATGGATGTGAAGACATCTTCGCTCACCATTCTTTCGTTCAGAGAACGATGGCATCCTCGAAATTGTACCCTTTCCATGGCATGAATGCCACTTTCAGGTTCTTGCCAATTGCCAGTTCACCGTTCTCTGTGGCATATCCTTCGGTGAGGATCTCGCCATTCTTCACCTTCTGTCCCACTTTACATATAGGACGCAGGTCGATGGTGGTGTTCTGGTTGGTTTTGCGGAATTTCGGGATGTAATATGTTTTTTCCGGAGCGTCGAAACTGGTGAAATCCTCATCTTCACTACGTTCATATTTTATTTTTATGGTCGTTGCATCCATATAGACAATCTCGCCGTTGCCTTCAGACATGATTTGAGTGCGGGAGTCCTGAATAAGCTGATTCTCCAGACCGGTACCCACGACAGGCGATTCGGTTCTCATCAGTGGTACCGCCTGGCGCATCATGTTCGATCCCATCAGTGCACGGTTGGCATCGTCATGTTCAAGGAAGGGGATAAGTGATGCGGCGATGGAGGCAATCTGCATGGGTGATACGTCCATCAGTTCAACATCCTCCGGCGCAATCACCGGATAGTCGGCATCTTTTCTCGCTTTCACACGTATGTTCACGAAATTACCCTTTCTATCGAGTGGTGCATTACCCTGTGCAATGAGCTTGTTCTCTTCTTCTTCGGCCGCGAGATAGATTATTTCATCGTTTTTGATGTTTACCACTCCGCTCTCTACCTTACGGTAAGGTGTTTCGATAAAGCCAAGATCGTTGATCTTCGCATAGACACAAAGTGAGGAGATAAGTCCGATGTTCGGTCCTTCAGGCGTTTCGATAGGGCAAAGACGACCGTAGTGAGTGAAGTGAACGTCACGTACCTCAAATCCGGCGCGTTCACGTGATAGTCCGCCCGGCCCGAGGGCAGAGAGACGACGTTTGTGAGTGATCTCAGCCAGTGGGTTCGTCTGATCCATGAATTGCGAAAGGGCGTTGGTGCCGAAGAAGGTGTTGATCACCGAGGAGATGGTTTTCGCATTGATCAGGTCGATAGGTGTGAAGACCTCATTGTCACGTACGTTCATTCTTTCTCGAATGATACGTGCCATACGGTTCAATCCTACACCAAACTGAGTGTATAATTGTTCCCCTACCGTTCGTACACGTCTGTTGCTGAGGTGGTCAATATCGTCCACCACAGTTTTGGAGTTGATAAGCTCGATAAGGTATTTAATGATCTCAATGATGTCTTCCTTGGTGAGTACACTCACATTGACATCTATATTGAGATTGAGTTTCTTGTTTATTCTGTAACGGCCTACATCGCCCAGGTCATATCTCTTCTCAGAAAAGAAGAGGTTGTTGATTACTTCGCGTGCGCTGGCATCATCGGCCGGTTCTGCACTGCGTAACTGGCGGTAGATATGGCGTATGGCATCGATCTCCGAGTTGCTCGGATCTTTCTGCAATGTATTGTAAATGATGGAGTAATCAGATGCGTTTGTCGTCTCTTTGTGCAGCAGGATAGAGGATACACCCGACTCGAGGATGCTCTCCATATGATTTGGCTCAAGGATCGTTTCACGCTCAATGATCACTTCGTTTCTTTCGATAGAGGTCACCTCTCCGGTATCCTCATCCACAAAATCCTCCATCCATGATTTAAGTACGCGCGCAGCCAGCTTGCGTCCGGATACTTTTTTGAGGTTTGTTTTATTCACCTTCACCTCTTCTGCCAGATCAAAGATCTCGAGAATATCTTTGTCACTTTCGAAACCGATAGCACGCAGCAGCGTGGTGACGGGTAATTTCTTTTTACGGTCGATGTACGCGTACATCACACTGTTGATGTCGGTAGCAAACTCAATCCAGGAACCCTTGAACGGGATGATGCGGGCGGAGTAAAGAACGGTTCCGTTAGCATGGAGGCTCTGACCGAAGAACACACCGGGAGAGCGGTGCAATTGTGACACGATCACCCGCTCGGCTCCGTTAATCACGAATGTTCCCTTTTCTGTCATGTAGGGGATGGTACCGAGGTAGACATCCTGAATAACAGGTGTGAAGTCTTCGTGATCGGGGTCGGTGCAATACAAATAAAGCTTTGCCTTTAGCGGAACGCTATAGGTGAGACCTCTGTCCACACACTCCTGAATTGAATAGCGCGGAGGGTCTACATAGTAATCTAAAAATTCAAGGACGAAATTGTTACGGGTATCAGTGATTGGGAAATTTTCCGTAAAAACTTTATACAATCCTTCATTTTTTCTACTCTCGGGGGGGGTGTCAAGCTGAATGAAATCCTGAAACGATTTTAACTGTACTTCCAGAAAATCGGGAAAATCGAGCGGATTAGTGATCGACGCAAAATTGATTCTTTGATTGGCGTTATTTGAAGACATGCAAATGAGTTTATGAACCTAATATATATTGACACAAAAGGTTAAGAATCTTCAGGAAGAAGATTCCTAACCATATTAACCTAATTTAGGTAAATGTTATTTAAGTTCAACTTCTGCTCCTGCCTCTTCAAGTTGTTTTTTCAAAGCCTCTGCTTCGTCTTTTGTCACACCTTTTTTCAAATCGCTGGGAGCTGCGTCCACTAAATCTTTTGCTTCTTTTAGTCCGAGTCCGGTAAGTTCTTTCACTGCCTTTACCACAGCAAGTTTTGCTGATCCGGCACTTTTAAGAATTACATCGAATGAAGATTTTTCTTCTACCGCTGCTTCACCGCCTGCAGCAGGACCTGCAGCTACAGCAACAGCCGCAGCAGCCGGCTCGATACCGTACTCTGTTTTTAAAATTTCAGCCAGTTCGTTAACTTCTTTCACTGTCAAGTTAACTAGTTCTTCTGCAAATTTTTTTAAGTCTGCCATTTTTTGTGTTTATTTAAATTGATTACTAATTCTGTTTGTTGAATAAAAATTAATTCTTAATGCTTTCGATCATCTTTGCGCCCGGCAAAACAACTATTCGACTTCGTCTTTTTCCTTCTCACCCTGCCAAAAAAAATGTTCTTATTGGATTGGTTTGAACTAAATTTGTTTTGCTTTTGCTTAATTGGATGATTCTTTTTCCGACAACGTCTGCAATACTCCGTGAAGTATTGTACCGCCGGATTGGAGCGCGGATATAACATTCTTCGCAGGTGACTGCAAGAGTGCAATAACTTCTCCAATAAGCTCCGTCTTGCTCTTGATATTTACAAGGTCTTTCAACGCATCAGCGCCGATATAGAAACTCTCCTGAACGTACGCTCCTTTTAAAGAAGGCACTTTATCAGCTTTGTATTTATCAATGAGTTTTGCAGGAGCATTCGCCACGTTGGAGAACATGATGGCTGTGTTCCCTTTTAAAATGGGATACATCTCTTCGTAATCTCTTTCGAGCGACTCAAATGCTTTTTGCAACAAGGTGTTTTTTACCACCAGCAACTTAATATCTTCTTTAGAACATTCTCTTCTCAACTTACTTGTTTTTACTGCACTGAGTGTAGAAATATCAGTAAGGTAGAAGTTATCGTACTGCTGAAGTATCGCTGCTATCTGTTTTATTATTCGTTGTTTATCTTCCTTTTTCATAGACTTCTTCTTTGTTAATTAGATTCTTCTGCCGATTTACTGTCCACTTTGATACCTGGACTCATCGTACTGGAAAGATAAATACTCTTAATATAGGTACCTTTTGCTGCTGTCGGTTTTAATTTGATCAACGTTTGAATAAATTCTTTTGCGTTGTCTCGAATCTGTTCCGGCGTGAAAGATACTTTTCCAATAGAGGTGTGAATAATACCAGCTTTGTCTACTTTAAAGTCGATTTTACCCTGTTTCACTTCCTGCACAGCTTTAGCCACGTCGGGAGTTACAGTTCCGCTTTTTGGGTTTGGCATCAATCCGCGAGGCCCTAAAATACGGCCGAGGGCACCAATTTTTCCCATGATCTGCGGTTGTGTGATGATGACATCCACATCGGTCCAACCTCCTTTAATTTTTTCGATATATTCATCGAGTCCCACATAGTCTGCGCCGGCTTCTATAGCGTCGGCCTCAGCTTCTGGAGAACACAATACAAGAACTCTTACTTGTTTTCCTGTTCCGTGTGGCAGAGACACAACGCCTCTTACCATCTGGTTAGCTTTACGCGGATCAACGCCGAGGCGTACATCGATATCAACAGAAGCATCAAATTTGGTCGTGGATATTTCCTTAACCAAAGCAGAAGCTTCTTTCAGTGTGTAGGTCTTTTCCACTTCAATCTTGCTTAAAGCCAACTTTTGATTTTTTGTCAGTTTACTCATATTTCAATTGAAGTTTTAATTATTAATAATTTCAGGAAAATCCCCTTTCACAGTGATACCCATGCTCCGAGCCGTTCCGGCTACCATTCTCATTGCTGATTCAATAGTGAAGCAGTTCAAGTCGGTCATTTTTTCTTCGGCAATGGTTCTTACCTGTTCCCAGGTAATCTCCGCTACTTTCTTACGATTAGGTTCTGGTGAACCGCCTTTTAGTTTGCTGGCTTCTAATAACTGAATCGCAACCGGTGGTGTTTTAACAATAAAATCAAAAGACTTATCGACGTAGTAAGTGATCACCACTGGCAATACTTTCCCGGCTTTGTCTTGAGTTCTGGCATTGAATTGCTTGCAAAACTCCATTATGTTGATCCCTTTGGAGCCTAATGCAGGCCCTACCGGGGGAGATGGATTTGCAGCTCCTCCTTTGATTTGTAATTTTAGTTGTCCGGCAACTTCTTTAGCCATTTTCTTGATTTTAATTAATTACGGTTTTCGAAACACATTAAAGAATTTACAGAATCTGCGTAACCAAATATCTGATTATTCTTTCTCTACTTGCATATAACTCAACTCGAGGAGTTGTTTTCTTCCGAAAATTTTCACCATCACTTTGAGTTTCTTTCTCTCGTCATTCGCTTCCTCTACTACACCGGAGAAGCTGCTGAAAGGACCACTAATCACTTTCACATTTTCACCCACGTAGAATTTCATATCCATTTCGTCTCCTGCTTCTTCCAACTCATCCATCGTACCAAGGATACGTTTCACCTCTGATTCCCGTAAGGGTTGAGGATTGGTTGTGTTGGGCAGAAAGCCGGCAACGTAATTAATATTCTTCAGTTCGTGAATTACATCACCCGTCAGTTCAGCCTCAATAAGCACGTAGCCGGGAAGATAAGCGCGTTCTTTCAGCACTTTCTTTCCGTTGCGCACAATATAAGTCTTCTCTGTGGGGATGAGAACTTGAGAAATGTATTTTCCTAAATCGGTTTTTTTAATCTCTGACTCAAGATACTCTTTGACTTTATTTTCTTTTCCACTAACGGAACGCAGAACGTACCATTTTTTTCTATCCTCAGTCATAGTCTCTTTTGTTCAGATTTTATAAAATACCGTAGAGGAGTTTTAATACCCACTCAAATAAAGAATCCATTCCGAACACAATTAAGGCAATTATAAGGGAAGCAATTAATACAATCACCGTACTGCCGGAGAGTTCTTCTTTGGATGGCCAGGATACTTTAAACACTAATTCGTTATAAGCGTCCTTAAGATATGCAACTATTTTTTTCATTTAATTCAGATCGTATGTGCACGGGTCGAGAGGCTCGAACTCCCGACACCTGGTTTTGGAGACCAGTGCTCTACCAA
>JAENWZ010000033.1 GCA_016649795.1 Proteiniphilum sp.
GTATAATTACACTTAGAAATATAGGTTTATACAAATCTATACAATAATAAGAATTATACTAGATATTTGCCTGTTTTCATGTTATAAATTAAACCATGGTTTTGAATATGACGGATATAAGTTTATCGGACTGGCATCGGGACCCAATATGCGTATGGGGCCGGGACAGATACCGCGGGAGAACCTCACCTGGTTTTTTGAAGAACTGGAAAAAACAGATACCGGTATGCCCATTATTTATGTGAACCATTACCCGATGGACAGCGGATTGAACAACTGGTTTGAAGTGATGGATGCGTTCAAACCCTACAATGTTCAACTGATGCTTTGCGGGCATGGACATAATAACAAAGCGATGCATTTCGAAGGGGTGAACGCTGCGATGTGCCGCTCCAACCTAAGGGCGAAACAGGATTTCGGTGGTTATACCATTCTCACGGTGGATACAGATTCCATCACCCTGCAGGAGCGTGTCGTTTCCGGCGAAACATTGTCACCGTGGCTTAGCTATTCAACAAACGAACGCCCTAGGTGGGAGAGTAATCCGCCCCGTCCCGATTATGCCCTCAATCAGAACCATCCCTATGTGACGGAAGTGTGGAGCCTTCAGGAGAAGAGCGATATGGGAAGCGGGATGCATCTGCACAACGATCAGCTTGTTTACACCAATACTTCCGGAGAGATCAAAGCGGCGAACGCAAATGACGGCAGTACCCTCTGGACTTTTAAGACGAATGGCAAGATCTATTCCACACCCACGGTTTGTAAAAACCAGGTGTGGGTGGCTTCGTCTGATACCTACCTCTATGGATTAAATGCAGACAACGGAAAAGAACTGTTCAAGCTGAAAAATGACAAGGCGGTGGTCTCCTCTCCCGTCTGCTCCGGCAACAAAGTGATCATTGCCGGTGGTGACGGGCATTGCCGGGCGTGGGATGTAACAACAGGCAAACTCCTGTGGGATTTCGACAGCGTGAAGAATTTTGTGGTGACACGCCCCCTCGTGAATGATGGGGTGTTATTCTTCGGAAGCTGGGGTAACCGGTTTTACGCACTCGACATAGAAACGGGGAAATCGCGGTGGATATGGCACAACGGGCATGCAAACCGTATGCTCTCTCCTGCTCAGGTTATACCTGTTACTACCCGCGGACGTATTTATCTCGCTTCACCTGACAGATACATGACTGTCCTGGACGAAAAATCGGGTGAAGTGATCTGGCGATACAATGATCCGGAAAACAGGGTGCGTGAATCCATCGGTATATCGGAAGATGGCAATACTGTCTACGCCAAAACGATGGATGGTGAACTCCTTGCTATTGATGCCTCCGTTCCCGAAAGGAAGATCAAATGGATCTCATCGGGGGAAGATATGGGTTATGAACTGACACCTACTCCGGTGGTGGAGAAGAACGGCGTTGTTTTCGCACCCACCGATAAAGGGCTGATCTACGCCTACCGTGCATCTGACGGTGCTTTTCTCTGGAAATACCGGATTTCCAACGGGCTGATTAATATGATTCTACCAACAGACAGTGGAGAGTTATACGTTTCTGCAATGGATGGGAAGCTGGTAAAGCTGAAAATCTATTTTTGTAAACAATGATATAGTTATTTATGATCAAAAAAAACTTTATTCTAATCCTCTTTCTTTTATTCGGGGTTAATAGTTATTCCCAACAATATAATGTTAATTATGATGAATTGGAAATTAATCCATATAGTCTGCCTTCAATTTTAACCTCTTATGGCGGTATGAATATTGATAATATTGATGATTGGGAGAAATTTAGAAAACAGGAAATTTTTAATTCATTTGTTTCGAATATTTACGGTAGAGTGCCCGGGGATATTGACACAATGAGAATAATTACGAAAGAAAGTGATGGAGAGGCTTTTGATGGAATTGCAAAAAGAAAACAGTTGACTTTGGTCTTAGAGGAGAACAGTAGAAAAATTTGGATTGACCTGTTAATCTACTTACCTAAAACAGATAAGAAAGTACCTGTCTTTTTAGGATATAATTTTTTTGGGAATCACACAATAACAGATGACCAGGGGGTTGGTATTACCAATTCATGGGTGCCAAAAAGACCCAATCTCGGCATGAATTCTAATAACGCCAGTGAGGAATCACGCAGAATTATGAAAAATAGGTGGTCTATTGAAAAGATAATTAAAGCAGGTTATGGTTTAGTCACGTTGTATTGTGGTGATATCGATCCGGATAAAGCTGATTTTAACGATGGTGTCCATTCACTATTTTATGCAAAAAATCAAGAGACACCATCTCCGGATGAGTGGGGAACCATCGCTGCATGGAGCTGGGGACTATCACGGATAATGGATTATCTGGAAGTTGATGAAGAAATAGATGATGAGAAAGTGATTGTTTTTGGACATTCGAGACTAGGGAAAGTTGCATTATGGACCGCCGCTTCTGATAATCGTTTTGCAGCCTGTATTGCAAACAATTCGGGTTGTATGGGGGCTGCCCTGTCTAAAAGAAATTTCGGGGAAACAGTTGAAGTGGTAAACAAGGCTTTTCCCCATTGGTTTTGTGGAAATTTTAAGAAATATTCGAATAATGAGGATCTATTACCATTAGACCAACATATGTTACTCGCATTAATTGCTCCTCGTCCGTTGTATGTTGCAAGTGCAAGTGAAGATTTATGGGCAGATCCTAAAGGAGAGTTTTTATCAATAAAGCATGCGTCTGTTGTGTACAATTTATATGGAATTCACGGGTTTTCTTCATCTGAGATGCCCAAGATTAATTCACCCGTTATCGATGTGGTAAGCTATCACATAAGAGCCGGAAAACATGATGTTACCGAATTTGACTGGGAACAATATATTACTTTTGCAAGTAAAAACTTAACGGAAAAAACCGAAATCACGAAAAAATAAAAATAATATATTGTTAAATATTCTGTTACTGAACTTTCGCATGTGTTGCGTATACAGCTAAATCTTTCGACTGTCGATGATTCGCGATCCGTACCTGCTCAATTATGGAGCGGATCATGTGCGCAATACAGGTGAATTATTCAGGAGCATATATAATTTAATATCCTTTTTATTTTTTCCTGAAACTTAATGTACGCGTACCGCTCACTCTCCCTGTAACAGTTCTGATGATGTATTTTACCTCGACAGGTTCACTATTGTCTAACTTAACGCTTACTTTAGCGGTGTAAGGTTTGCCGAATTGCATCGGATCCTCACCGTTCAAAGTATAGTATATTTTTGCACCTTCCACAGGCGGACTGAGAACCAGATCAAACTGATCACCTTCAATCTCTTTGTGGGTGTGGCTGATGACATCGGGGATCCTGTAGTTGATACCTTTCCTGTCGAGCCAGACAAGATTGTGGCTTAATCGTTCCGAAAAATTGTTGAAATCTTTCTTCGAATCACTCCACCCTATTTCAGCAACCGCCATCAACCTCGGGAAAGCCATATACTCCAGCTTCGGATTGCTGTGGATGAATTCCATCCAGAGATTTCCCTGAACACCAACCACGTAATGATGGCTCTCTGCAGGGATTTTGGATGATAGGGGTTCATAGCTGTATACCTTCTCCAGTGGGAGGTTGCCGCCAATATTCGTCGGTTCTTCCCCGGGAGTTCCCTGGTAATAGTCGAGGTACATGAAGGAGGTGGGCGCCATCACCACTTCATGATGCATCTTCGCTGCCTCAATGCCTCCTTCTTCACCTCTCCAGCTCATCACCATTGCATTCTCGGCGAGTCCGCCCTCCATGATCTCATCCCAGCCGATCATTTTACGACCTTTGCCCTGAAGATAGCTTCCCACTCTCTTCACGAAGTAGCTCTGTAGTTCATGTTCATCGTTCAGTCCTTCCATACGGATCTTTTCCTGACATTTGAGACACTGTTTCCAGCGGTCTTTGGGAGCTTCGTCACCACCGATATGGATAATTTCAGATGGGAACATCTCCAGCAATTCATCGAGTACATCCTCGATAAATGTGTATGTCTGTTCGTTGCCGGCACACATCACATCTTTCTGTATGCCCCATTGTTCAAGCACCTTAAAAGGACCCCCTGTGCACGAAAGCTCAGGATAGGCGGCAAGAACGGCGAGGGTGTGTCCCGGCATATCTATTTCGGGGATAACTGTAATGTTTCTTTCTCCGGCGTAGGAAACGATCTCTCTTATCTGTTCCTTTGTATAATAACCTCCGTGTGGCAACCGGTCGAATGTCTCTGCAGGGTGTGCCAATTGTGTACCTCTTCTCCATGCCCCGATCTCCGTAAGCAGCGGATATTTATCTATCTCAATCCTCCACCCTGCATCTTCAGTCAAATGCCAGTGAAGTATATTCAGCTTATAGTGTGCCATCAGGTCGAGGAATCTTTTCACTTCGTAGGGAGTGAAGAAATAACGTCCTACGTCCAGCATTGCTCCCCTGTATTTGAAACGAGGCTTGTCTTCAATGGCTGCCTGTGGTAGGGTTACCGTCTCATCTCTCCCGGTCGGCATCAACTGCAGGAGAGTTTGCAAACCGTAGAAGAGACCGGCTCGGTCACCCCGGATAACAACCGAGTTTCGATCGATATCAAGCGTGTAGGACTCTTCCTCCGCGGATGTATCCAGTATGAAGCGGATCAAATTATTTCCATTGCGGGCAGTTCTCTTCTCGAAGAGTTGCAGATTATAATGCTCTTTCAGAAAATCATTGAGGAAGTCGGCGATATTTACCAGCTCTCGGTCACTGTAGGCGATTTTTGTATTTTCACTCAGAGTGAAAACGCCACCTTTGGCTTCCGCTTTCACCGGCTTGGGGATCACGTTCAACTCTTGTGACAACAAGGTTAAGGGGAGAAATAAAAACAATAGGTGTAAAAAATGCTTTTTCATTATCTTTTGTTGTTTCATATTTTTTAGAGACAAAAAAATCATTGAGCGCAAAATAGTTCTGGGATCTGTTTAATTAAATCAAAATCAGTCCGTAATGAGCTAAAAACCTGGGGGTGTGCTCAATGTGAATGATAAAAGTACGAATATTCTTCCATTAATCGCAACTTTTTTTTAACAAAAACGGCGAAGAGGTCCTACACTGCTATATTTCCTCTATTGTCCCTAATCTCACATAAAAAACGAATCCCTTTACTCGGGGGTAGCCCATCTCTTCTATTGTCTTCACGTAACGCTCTACCTGACGGATGTACTTTCTATCTTCCAGCTCGCCGAACTTATAATCGGCCACAATCACTTCGTCGTTACCAATCATTACCCTGTCGGGGCGACTGAACCCGAAGCGGGGATGAAGCATCTGAGCCTCATTGAGTATGGTGTATTTGTCGGTGTACCAGTCTGAAACAGCGGGATGACTGAGGAAGTTACTTAACTCACCTATAGTCTTCTCTCTCTCCTGTTCGCTTAGTTCACCTTCCGAAATTTTTCTCTCCACCGCTGCCGGAATATCCGAAATATACTTCACCCTGCTGACGATATCGTGCATAAGCGTGCCGTAATCACGACTGCCATCGTCAGTGAAGAAGCCGATGGAGTTGAGGCGTAACTTCAGGCGGTTGTCGAAGGGGAGTGATTGCCATTTTCCTGTTTGACAGGTGCTTACCGTCTGTTTATCATCCTCAGCCCCCATTTTCTCCGGGTGGCCATACTCGAAGATGCTTTCGCTGTTGCCCTCACTGAAATGATTCCCCAGCGAAATTGTTTGTCTTTCGGAGTTCTGCGCATCCGGAATGTCGGTAATACTACGCCACAACAGATCGGCCACAGTGGTGATTGTTTCGGGTTTTCCGGGCTGAGGTGCGAAGGCAATCAACCGGTGCTTTGTGCGGGTAAAAGCAACATAGAGCAGGTTCAGATTGTCGATATAGGTGAACCTTTTTTCTTCCAGGTAATCGTCTCTGAAGATGGTATCAGCCAGTCCTTTTCCATATTTCAGCGGTGCCACACTCAATGCATCGAAAGGTGCGACTTTAGGCTTACACCAGATGATGTTGTTGTGGGTTGCTTTGTGATCCACATCCCAGTCGGCGAAGGGCATGATTACCACGCCAAAGCCCAGTCCCTTCGACTTATGAATGGTGATGAGACGAATGGCATCCTGATCGTCGGGTGAGAAGAGCGCTTTCTTGCACCCTTTCTCATCCCACCAGTCGAGGAAATCGTTCAGATCGGACGACGCTTTGGTGCTGAATCTGAGTGCAATGTCAAGAAATGCCTGCAGATGAGCGTTCTCTTTCTCATCGAGTGCATCTCCCGACAGTGCGAAGAATGATTCAACCATATCGTAGAATGGGAGAGAGCTCAGTTCGTTGAGGCGTGATTTGATCTCATCGGGAAAATCTCCCACAGCTTCTTCACGAAAGTTTTGCAGCGCCTCGTCGGGGGAGATGCTCCTGTGAAACCTGTAAAATTCGTACACTGCCATCATCAGCCGCGTCTTGTCGTGCGGATTACGAAAATGGCGCATCAGCGCAATGACTGCTTTCACACTCTGCGCATTACCGATAAGGAGTGCTTCGTTGGAAATGATATCGTACCGGTAGGGCGACCCGGGATGCTGTTCCTTGTAATTAAGCAGCGTTTCAGCCACCTCCGTTGCCTCATAGTTCCATCTCACAACAATAGCGATATCTTTCAAAGCGAAACCCTGATCCTGCAATGATTCAATTTCGTGTGGAAGCTGTTCCAGCACATCGCTCTTCCACTCATTTCCTTTATCGCATTGGAGGAAGGTTATTTTTACCTGTCCACCGCTATCTTCTTTATTTTTGGGCACATTTTGATACACATCAACATATGCATCTTCGATTTGTCTGTTACTGCTTCCGTCAGATTCACTCCCCGGCGTTTGTGCAACTGCTCTGTCGAAATCATTTTGCAGGATAGTAGCCGCCTTTGTAAAAAAAGCGTTGTAAAATTGTACGATATTGGCATCACTGCGCCAGTTGGTGTTGAGCAGATGCTTCTGTATATTCTCACCATGTAAATCATTTTCCACCTGCTCTTCAAGCAGCCGCCAGTCGGAATTACGGAAACGGTAAATACTCTGTTTCACATCACCAACAATTAGATTAAAATTATTCGATGCCAGGCTCTCCTCAATCAGTGGTTTAAAGTTATCCCACTGCATACGTGAGGTATCCTGAAACTCATCGATCATGAAATTGGTGAGCAGGGTTCCCGTTTTTTCGTATATAAACGGTGAGTCAGTTCCTGAGATAATATCGTTCAACAGCTCCGTTGTATCCGAAAGGAAGAGCGTGTTGTTTTCCTGCTGCAGCTTGCGTAACCGTAACTTGATATCATTGAGGATACCCAGGGTGAAGAAATTTCGCAGCAGTTGTTTCGCTGTCAGATAGTCACGGTCATTTAGGGAAAGCTGAATGATGCTGTTCACACACTCATTCAGTCCAGCTGAATAGGCTGAACGGATGGCATTCTCTTTTTCCTTGCTGCTGATCCAAAGATCTGCATTATCAGCCAGTCCAATAAGACGATTGGAGGGTTTCTCAATGATTCCGTTTGAGAGCTTAACGAAAAGCATGAAACCTGAATTTCTTTTATGTTTGAAATCGTCATACGCCAGACCGTGATGCTCCATCAGGTTCAGCGCTTTCATGCCGATCACCTTCGCTTCGCGCTCATAGCTTTTCACGATACGCACGAGCATCTGCTTGTAGTTTGCGAGGTATGCCTTGTCCTGAATGATCGCGAAATCTTCGTCCGACAATGATTTGTAGGTCTCATTAAACAGCTGCTTTGACAAATCCTGCACCTGTTGGTCAATCTTCCAGCTTTTACCCTCCTCAATACGATCCTGCATAAACTTCAGCAGCCAGTCCGATAGGGTTTTGTTTTCGGGTTTGTCCAGCTCGGAAAGCATCAGGTCGATGGTCTCCATCAAAAGGGAGGTCTCATCCACCTCAATATTGAATCCTCCGGCCAAGCCCATTTCCCGTGTGAATGCACGCATAGTCCGCTGAAAGAAACGATCGATGGTGCTGATAGAAAAAGCGGAGTAATCGTGCAGAATAGTTTCCAGGATGATGCATGCCTGTGAACGTACGCGGGCATCACTCATGGAGAAATCAGTCATCAGCTCCTTCAGATATGGGGAATCTTTCCCCGAGGTCAGCCTGGATAATTCCTCCACGATACGCGATTTCATCTCATCGGTCGCCTTGTTGGTGAAGGTTACAGCCAGAATATGGCTGTGGTTATTCGGTTTGGAGAAGAGCAGATGAAGGTATTCGCCAGTTAGACGGTGTGTTTTCCCCGAACCAGCAGAGGCTTTGATCAGATGGACATATTGCCTGTCAGATGATACGTGATTTGGCATATCCCTCTTTTTGCAAAATACCCAGCACCTTCTCGCGGTGATCACCCTGCACAATAATCTCACCCTCCTTGGCCGATCCGCCCACGCCGCATTTCATCTTCAGCATCTTGCCCAGTTCCTGCAATTCATCATCGCTGCCCGAGAATTCGGTAATGAGTGTGACAGCTTTCCCCCTGCGGTTTCGTTTATCGAGGCTTATACGCAGCAGTTGCTTTTCCTTAGGCCCCGTTTTCCTGTTCTCTTCTCCCTCTTCCTGAAAATGGTAATCGGGATTGGTGGAGTAGACAATGTCAAGTCGTTTTTTCCAGTCGTTCATGTTGATGTACGATTTGTTTAGTTATGCTTCACCTCTATCGACTCTATCACGTTCATGATATAATCACCCATTCGTTCACATTCGGAGATGATATCTATATAGAAGACACCATTTTGGTATGAGTACAGTTTTTGGTTTAGATTTTCCACGTTCTCCCGTTTCAGCTGATTACGCCGTTCGTTGATATTCTGTTCTATATTCTTGCTTTCCATAAGTTCGGTTTCTGTAATGGTCTGTTTTTTGAGCAATGTCTGCATATTTTCGTGTGCCCTGTCCAACAGTTCGTACATTGAATTGATATTGACGATGATACCTTTTTCAAAGACAACGTTTGCTTCCATCTTGCGATTTAAATGCCTTGCAATGTTACAACCAGAATCGGCAATGCTCTCAATTTCCGTCACCGCACGGAGGATATCACGCACCCGCTCTTTACTTTGACTGCTGAGCCTTCCTTCTGCCACTTTACTCAGATAGGATCCTATCTCCACCTCCATCTGATCGCAGATATCCTCATACTTTTCGGTTCGTTTATACAATTTAAGGAACTTCTTTTCGGTATGCTTCATGTTGGTCATTTTCTTTACGAAGCCAAACATTTTCCTGACACGATTCGCATAAACCTCCACTTCTTTTTCTGCCTGTAGGATAGAGAGCTCGTTCGTAGGAGCCATACCTGTGGAGATATACTGAAGAATGAACTCCTCATCCTCCTCATCTCCGCTCTTGGGTCTGATGACGGTGAGACAGATCTTTTCATACAACTTGACAAACCATATCATAAGTGCTACATTGCAGATGTTGAACAGCGTATGAAACAGTGACAAGCCGTAAGAGGTCGCAGACTGGTAGCTGAAATACGTGTCTTGCAATGAGACCAGCTCGGGTGAAAGGTCTGATTTCGGGAGTGTAGTGATCTGATTATATTGATCAGGTGTGAGTGAATTGATGAATGATGCCATACCGGATGGATTTGTCGAGGCAAAGTTCGAAACAATCGTATCAGCCATATTAACAAAATACTTGAAGACGAACAACATCCAGATCACACCAAAAACATTAAACATAAAATGGGCAAACGCTGTTCTTTTCGCCGATATGTTCGCAGGGATAGCCGCCAGGTTGGCTGTGATGGTGGTGCCGATGTTTTCACCCATAATCATCGCGGCAGCACTCGGGAAATCGATCCATCCCTGTACAGCCATAATAAGCGTGATGGCGACCGTGGCACTGGAAGACTGAACGATGATGGTTAACAGGGTGCCGATAAGCAGGAAAAAGAGCGTGGAGAAAATTCCCATATCGGTGAAGTTCTGCACGAAAGACAACACTTCGGGGTTGTTCTGCAGATCGGGCATGGCTCCTTTCAAGAAATCAAGCCCCATAAAAAGAAAGGCAAATCCAAAAATGAATTCACCCAGCGATTTGTTCTTGCTTTTTGATGAAAATATAAGTGGAAGAGCGATACCCATCAACGGTATGGACAAAGTGCTGATCGAAAATTTCCCGAATCCGAACAAAGAGATCATCCAGGCTGTCACCGTGGTACCAATATTCGCTCCCATGATTACGCCGATGGATTGAATCAGGCTCAGTAACCCTGCGTTCACGAAACTGACAACCATCACAGTGGTGGCAGAGGAGGACTGGACGAGAGCGGTGATCAATATGCCGGTAAATACGCCCATCATGCGGTTTTTTGTCATTGAAGACAAAATACTTCTGAGCTTGTTACCTGCCAATTTTTGCAGGCCTTCGCTCATGATTTTCATTCCGTATAGAAATAAAGCCAGCGAGCCTACAAGCCGCAATAAATCGAAGAAACTGTAGTTCATATTCAAAAAATATCGTTCATTAACGTGCAAACTTATATAAAAAAGCTGAGATTATAGGCACTGTCTGATAAAAATCGAAATCCCTTTTCAACATCCTTTGACAAGGAATGTTTGTTTTATAATCAAGTTTAGATGTTTTTTGCATATACGACAAAGAAAAGGGGATCTATGTGCAAAAAATGGTGTAATTTAGTGACTGGAAAAAATTGTGAAAAATATGACAGATAGTGTGATAGTTCATTGCCTTAACACGGATGAACAAAAAGAGGTGCCCGTAGGTACAACGTTAGAGGAACTAATTGATATCTTAGGGGTCCAGTCACCCTATTTAATCGCGAACGCAAAAGTAAACAATAAGACTGAATCGCTTGCATACAGGGTCTACAGACCGAAAATGATAGAATACGTGGATCTGAGCGATTCATCAGCCATGCGTACCTACGTGCGGTCGCTCTGTTTTATCCTGGCAAAAGCGGTGGATGATCTGCTGCCAAATGCCGAAATGTATATTGAACATGCTGTATCAAAAGGATATTATTTTCAGATTGAAGCGGATCTGCCGGTGGGAAAACCGGAGCTGGATGCCATAAGAGAACGGATGCATGAGATCGTGAAAGCCGATATTCCTTTTGTGCAGGTTGAGGAAGAAACCGCGAAGGTGGTGAAACTATTCCGCGAACGTGGTTTAGAAGACAAAGCTCTGCTGCTTGAGACATCCGATCTGATCTATTCCCGCTATTCGATATTGGATGGTTATATCGACTATTTTTACGGCTGCCTGACACCCTCTACCGGTTACATCAGCATGTTCGATATTCAGCCTCACAACGGAGGTTATCTTCTGCGGGTGCCTAACCGTGGGAATCCTGTAGAGCTGGAGCCTGAAGTGCAGCAGGAGAAGCTGCTTAATGTATACCGAGAGCACTTGAAGTTCCTGAAGATTAGCCGTTTGGATAATGTGGGTGACCTGAACAAAGCAAAACGTGAGGACCGCATGTCTGAAGTGATCCAGATGGCGGAAGCCTACCAGGCAAATCAGATAGCGAATATTGCCGAGGAGATCACCCGCAGGTTTGAGAAGGGCGTTCGTGTTGTACTGATATCCGGACCTTCCTCCTCCGGAAAAACCACCTTCCGGAAACGTCTTGAAGTACAGCTACTGGTGAATATGCTGAAGCCGGTAGGGATCTCCCTCGACAACTACTTCGTGGAGAGAGAGAATACACCTCTCGACGAGCATGGAGAGATGGATTACGAGTCACTTCACGCTCTCGACCTGGTACTTTTTGAACAACATATGATCCGGCTGATGAAGGGTGAAGAGGTGGAGCTGCCTGTCTATAATTTCGTTACCGGTAAACGGGAGTACAAAAAGAATTACCTGACGATGTCAGAGAACAGTATCCTGATCGTGGAGGGTATACACGGGCTGAATCCTGAGCTAACAGCACATATTCCGTCGGATAAGAAATTTCTGGTCTACGTTTCGGCACTAACCTCAATTTCACTGGACGATCATAACTGGATCCCCGCTTCCGATAATCGCCTTCTTCGGCGTATTGTGCGGGATTACCGTTATAGAGGTTACTCAGCAGAGCAGACCATCTCACGCTGGAACAGTGTGCGCCGTGGTGAAGATAAATGGATCTTCCCTTATCAGGAGAATGCCGATGTGATGTTCAATTCGGCCATGATCTATGAGCTGGCAGCCATACGCCCTCACGCTGAACTCATTCTTATGCAGGTACCCCGTACCTCACCGGAGTATTCCGAAGCATACCGGCTGCTTAAGTTTTTAAGTTATTTCAACTATATTACCGACCGGGAACTACCACCCACCTCGCTATTACGTGAGTTTTTGGGTGGCAGCAGTTTCCGTTATTGAACCTCTATGTCTGACATTATTTGCGCCATATCCACCCCTCCCGGTATGGGAGCCATTGCTGTGATCCGCCTCTCGGGTGAAGGGAGTGCTGCCCTGACAGATCAGCTATTCAGCTCTCCCTCTGGAAGAAAACTATCTGAAGCAGCTGCCAACACGGTTCATTTTGGCCGGATACTCTCCGACGGAGAGGTGCTGGACGAAGTGCTGGTAACGCTTTTTCATGCACCTCACTCATTCACGGGGGAGGAGAGCGTGGAGATATCCTGCCACGGCTCGGTCTTTATACAGCAAAAGATGATGGAGCTGCTGCTGGCCAGGGGAGCCCGGATAGCGGTGGCAGGTGAGTTCACACGTCGCGCCTTTCGCAACGGTAAGTTCGATCTGAGTCAGGCCGAAGCAGTTGCCGATCTGATTGCCTCTTCATCACGTGCCTCTCATCGGGTAGCGATGAACCAGATGCGGGGTGGTTTCGCCCAGAAGCTCACCCTGTTGCGCGATAAGCTGTTGCAGTTTGTCTCACTGATCGAGCTGGAACTCGATTTCTCGGAAGAGGATGTAGAGTTTGCTAACAGAGAAAAGCTGCATGAGCTGACCCATGAGATAGAAGAGGAGATTGTCAGGCTCACCGACTCCTTCCGGTTGGGAAATGCCATCAAGAGCGGTATCCCGGTGGCTATCATCGGGGAGACCAATGCGGGTAAATCGACA
>JAENWZ010000334.1 GCA_016649795.1 Proteiniphilum sp.
AGAGGATCAGCAATACCTCCCTCTTTTATTTTCACCGACGATGAAGTGGGAGAGGTGAGTGCCGATATCGTGGAGAACTATAACCTGTTACAGGAAAACAGGCGTAAACTGGCGGCTGAGCGCGAGAAACTACTTCAGCATTTTCAGTTTTCAGAAGAAGGTATTGCCATTTTTTCGCAAGATCAGAAGGAGGTGTACAGCAACTCTCATTTTTTGCAGTATCTCAATGTGATACTGGATAAACCCACACACTGGAGACAGAACAGCTTTTTTCCGATCCTGTTTTCGGGGATGTTGTCAGCTTTCTTAAAGAAGATGCACGGGAGGAGAATATGTTCTCCCAACGAATAGAAAAAAGCGGCAAGCAGTTCAATGTGCGTGTCATCATTTTCGATGATCAAAGTTTTGAACTCTATATCAGTGATATCACCAAACTGGAGAAAAGACGTCTGCTCAAACAGGAGATGACCAATAACATCGCTCACGAACTGCGTACCCCGGTGACCAGTATCCGCGGATACCTGGAGACTATCCTGAGCCTCTCCGAGAACAGAGTTGAAGAGCGAACCCGCAGTTTTCTTGACAGAGCCTACAGTCAGACCATCCGACTCTCAGAGCTGATACAGGATATCAGCATGCTCACCAAAATTGAGGATGCCTCCGATCGTTTTGATCAGGAGCAGGTGCAGATGAAGGAGTTATTGAATGAATTGGAAGCTGATCTGGCAGATAAGCTCAGGGAGAAAGGGAACATCTTCAGGGTAGATGTAAGTGATAACGTGGTCATATATGGAAGTCGTACCCTTCTCTATTCTATCTTCCGTAATCTGACGGAGAATGCCATCGCTTATGCCGGTGAGAAGATTGATATTGTTATACGATGTTACAGTGAGAACGAGGAGGCTTATTATTTCGAATTTTATGATACCGGCACAGGTGTGGCAGAGAAACATCTGGTACGTATTTTCGAACGGTTTTACCGCGTGAATGAAGGCAGAACGCGTAATACCGGCGGTTCGGGATTGGGCTTGTCCATCGTGAGGAATGCAGTGCTCTTTCACAAAGGAAGCATCCTGGCAAGAAATCGCTCTGAAGGCGGTTTGTCTTTCCTGATCACCTTCCCGAAGGTGCATAGGTAGAAGAAAGAAGCCAGTGAACCATCAAAAAAAGCTGGTGAGTTTCATTTTATCATTGTATATTTGCTTTTTCTAAAAAAGCTGAAAAGAATAAAATATTATCGTATGAAATATGTAGGAGCGCACATCAGCGCGTCGGGAGGTGTGGAGAATGCACCTGTAAACGCACACAATATCGGGGCGAGAGCTTTCGCCTTTTTCACGAAAAATCAACGGCAATGGTTTGCCTCTCCATACACGGAGCTAAACATCGATCTGTTCAGATCATGCTGTGAGGAGTTGGGGTTCTCACCCGATTATATCCTTCCGCACAGTAGTTATCTCATTAACCTGGGTAACCCGGGTGAGGAGGAGGTCAATAAATCGCGCGCAGCTTTCAACGATGAGATGAAGCGCTGCGAACAGCTTGGGTTGAATAGGCTCAACTTCCATCCGGGAAGTCATCTGAACAAAATACCGATCGATGCCTGTCTCGACAGAATTGCCGAATCGATCAATCTGTCGCTGGAAAAAACCAGCGGCGTGACTGCCGTAATTGAAAATACTGCCGGGCAGGGGACTAATCTGGGTCATACCTTCGAGCAGATCGCACATATCATCGACAGGGTGGAGGATAAAAGCAGGGTAGGTGTATGCCTCGATACGGCACATACCTTGGCAGCAGGATACGAGATACGAACAAAAGAGGGTTTCGGTGAAACGTTTGAGAAGTTCGCTCAGGTTGTCGGCTTCAATTATTTAAAGGGAATGCACATCAACGATTCCAAAAAAGAACTATCCTCACGTGTGGACCGTCACGACAGCATTGGTAAAGGTGTGATGAACATGGACCTCTTCTCATTTATCATGAACGATCCGCGGTTTGATGATATGCCTCTTATTCTGGAGACTCCCGATGAAACCATTTGGGCTGAGGAGATACAGATGCTCTATGCCCTGCAAAAATA
>JAENWZ010000351.1 GCA_016649795.1 Proteiniphilum sp.
CGCTTTTCCATCATCCGCATCTACTGGGACGATGAGACTGAACCCTCTGTGGAGGTGCCTGTGGGCGACTTCTTCGGCATGGGCTGGAACGAGTATGCCCCTTTGAACTCACAACCGATCACCGTAAACCCGGGAAGTGCTTTCAACAGCTACTGGACGATGCCATTCCGGAAGAAAGCGAGAATTACGATGACCAACATCAACGATGAGCAGCCTATGAACCTCTACTATCAGGTCGACTATACCCTTACCGATGTGCCGGAGGATGCTGCCTATTTCCATGCACAGTTCCGCAGAACAAAGGTGAACGAAACATCAGACTATACCATCATCGACAATGTGAAGGGCGAAGGGCACTATGTAGGTGTCTATATGGCCTGGCAGGTGAACAACAACGGTTGGTGGGGCGAAGGAGAGATCAAGTTCTTTATGGATGGCGATAAGCAGTTCCCCACCATTATCGGTACCGGCACGGAAGATTATTTCTGCGGGTCATACAATTTCGACAGACACGGAAAATATACTACCTTTACCACTCCCTATGCAGGACTGGTGCAGGTTCTTCCTCCTGATCAGACCTACAAGGCAGGACAGCGTTTCGGCCTTTACCGCTGGCATGTGATGGATCCGATCCGGTTTAAGAAAGATCTGAAGATTACCATCCAGGATCTGGGATGGAGACATGGCGGACGCTATCTGCCACAGAAGTCGAATATCTCTTCTACCGCTTTCTGGTATCAGAGTGAACCGCACGCAAAATTCCCGGCACTGCCTGCATGGGAGGATTTAGAAGTGAATTAATCACCATAACCATTAATAATGAGAAGTAAATTAAATACAATTTTATTGGCAATCCTGTTTATGACAGGTCTCTTTCAGTTACAAAGTCAAAACAAAACCTACCGTTGGAGCGATGAAGTGACGCTGTTGAAGAGTGTGGATCAGCTACCCCGATACAGGCATAATCAGCTGATTGAGCAGGAGTCGAGCTACGACCGCACAGGCAACAACGACGACGGTTTTTCAGGGAAATATTCATATATCAGAAAAGAGGGAGACAATCTTGTCCTGGCCGATTTCAAGGGACCCGGTGTTGTGAACAGAATCTGGACCCCCACCCCTACCAACGATACACTTCTTTTCTTTTTTGACGGTGAAAAGAACCCCCGTTTGAAGATCCGTTTTATGGATATCTTTTCAGGAGATGTCTATCCCTTCGTTAAGCCGGTGTGCGGTAACGAGATAGGAGGTTACTACAGCTATATCCCCATCCCTTTTAAAAAATCGCTGAAAATTGTCTTTCAGGGAGAAAAAATCATGTTCCACCAGATTCAGTATCGAGCACTGCCAGGTATGGATGTGGAGTCGTGGACGGGTCAGTTTACCCCTGCGGAGAGAGCGCTGCTTGCCGAAGTGACCAACTTGTGGGGCGATATCTCTCCCACGGTGAACAACTACGCTTCGGGTGTTTCTTCCGATCTCCTCATGGAGGAAAAAATATTTACTATTGAGCCGGACCAGGAGGTGCTCTTCTTCGACAAGCAGTCGGGAGGACGAATCGTCGGCTTTGAGATAGACGGAGGCACTGCCTTTGAGGGTCTTTACAAGGATCTGATCCTCTCAGCCCAATGGGACAATGAGGCGGTGGAGGCGATCTACGCGCCGGTGGCTGATTTCTTTGGTTACGCTTATGGTAAACCGGCCATGAGAAGCATCCTGATGGGCAGATACAACACCACCAATTACGCTTATCTTCCCATGCCGTTTGACCGTTCCGCTGCAATGAAGCTGGTCTATGAAAAGAGAGAGGGTGTGCAGCAGAATCCTATCTCTGTGAACGTGAAGGTGTACTACAACGACAATAAAAGAAACGCGAAGGAAGA
>JAENWZ010000214.1 GCA_016649795.1 Proteiniphilum sp.
ATTCTGTACTCCATTCCATACTTTATCGGCCAACCTCCATCTTTTCAAGTCCCAATAGCGATGATCTTCAAACGCAAACTCCACCCTCTTCTCGCGGACAATATCATCGAATGTTACTGTCTCTAAAGGTTGAATACCTGCTCTATCACGAACCATATTGATATAGGTAAGTGATTTACCCGGTTGCACCAACTCAAATGAAGCTTCAGCAGCTATAAGGACGGCTTCAGCAAATCGAAAACGGGGGAACCACATTTCACTCCTGCGACCACGGGTAGAGGCGCTGGGTGTCTCATCCAGAAATTTCCGGAAGAAAAATCCTGTTTTGTTGATAAACTGATTGTTGGTGGTGGTAGGGCCGTTGACAGAGGTTATCAACACTTTGTCGTCGTCTGTTTCGCCGGGCTCACTTGTTCTGAACTTCCAAACACCCTCTTCGAGGTATTTCTGACCAGCCTGCAACACCACCGGTGTACCTTTAAAGACAGCTCCCGGATAAATCACTGTCCCCCAAAGGCGGGGGTCTTTGTTTGCAAAGGCATCTTCGGCTTTGTCGTAAAAAATGTAATCACCGTTGTTGTCTTTCGTTTTAATTTCTCCGTTACGGTCATTGATATACTCGAAATCTTCCACTAAATTTAAGATCGGACCGGCATAAGCACGGTCAATATCTTCGGCGTGAGAAGCAGGGATATTACTCTGGGTGAAACCGTTGGTCTGTCCCGGATACTTGTAGTCTCTTGCCCATATCACCTCTTTGTTGTTTTCCTTAACAGAAAGGGCTTCATAAAAATTACGCCCTCTGTCATTAGGTTTCGAGAGTTGCAGTTCATATTTCCCGCTATTGATCACCTCTTCTGCCGCAGTGAGTGCAGTTTGATAATAGCCTTGCGCCAGATTGGCAGGTATGCCTACTTCATTACCCGCTGTTTTTATCGGGTTTGGCATCTTGTTGTTGTAGTTGGCAATAGAACCGGCATAAACAGCAGCACGTGCTTTCAACATCAGGGCAGCCCATTTGGTTGCTCTGCCACCGTTGACTGAAGGGTTAACAGGTAGGAAATCTTTAATTGACTCGCATTCTACAATGATATAATCATACAGTTCCGCTTCAGTGGAACGGGGATATTGCAGGGCTGTGATGTCCATTCCCGGGGAATACTCAAACACCTCATCGCCTACAATCGGCATGCCACCCATTCCTCGGACCATGTTGAAATAGAGCCATGCTCTTATAAAACGGGCTTCGCCCTCAAGTTGTTTCTGCATATCACTGTCGAGTACGGTTGTTTCACGTACACCTTTCAGGAACTGGTTCAGATTACGTAGCAGTGTGTAATCGTAAACCCTCCAGCGATTGTCTTCGAATCCCTGGCGGTTATCGGGTCCGCCGTCTGTCTTGGCAGCTTCATCCAGGATCGTATAAGAATAGGAATCATCGATATGTTGTCCCCAGGTTATTCTACCATAAAAGTTGGAAAGTACCGACTTAATCATGACAGCATCGCTAAACACCTGATCATCTGACAGTATTGTATCGGGTTCCCTTTCCAGGAAATCAGCACAACCACTCAATGAAAAAAGGGTCACTGACAGCACTATTAATATATTTTTTATTTTCATAATCTTTTTAGAATTTGAGCGTTAAACCAACATTGATAATCCGCATGGTTGGATAGGCCAATCCGTTTGTATCATTTATCTCGGGATCCACCCCTATCAGGTTCGTCAATCCAAACAGGTTCTGACCTGCTACATAGAAGCGTAAATCTGAAACAGAAGCCCTATTAAGAATTGATTTTGGAAAAGTATAACCAAATTCGAGGTTCCTTAATTTCAGATATTTCACATTTTTCTTCCAGAAAGTGCTGTTCCAATAGTTGCTATGACTACTGTTACCAATCAGTAACATCGGGTATTTACCCGGTATCAGTTCACTGTTCGCGTCCCAGATATCAGCAAGATGCCATGTATTTTCCATGTAATATTGGGGATTGTTGCCACCATCGTGAAATGGGTTGCGTTGCTCCCATTCCTGATACCATGTGTTCAAGGCACCTCCCGTTAAGTCGAACGCCAGATCAAAACCTTTCCAAAGGAAGGAGAAGTTGAAACCATAGTTAAAGATAGGTGTTGAGTCTTGTCTGTAACCGATGGGTCTTTCGTCCATTCCGTTGATGACGCCGTCACCGTTGACATCCTTGTATTTCACATCCCCCGGGCGAAGGGTTCTGTTTCCCTGGCGATCGTTATCAATGGGCCATGTGGCGATCTCCTCCCACGTCTGGAACTGTCCATCTGCTTCCAGTCCCCAGTTGAGGTAACCGTAACGTTGCACAATTGAGTTGCGGTATACGTTCCATGAGTTGCTGAAACGCGGTTTATACCTTTCCCAGTCGTAAAAACGGGAGTAGGTGGCATTGGCTGCGACTGAATAGGTCAGGTCATTCACTTTGTCGCTCCACTTCAGAATCATATCGTATCCTCTGTGTCTGTCTGAGTTCAGGTTTTCCTGCGGCAGGCTAAAACCAACCTCCGATGGCAGTAAAATATCGTATCGTGAAGCAGGTAGACCTGTTCTAAAACGATCGAAATAATCAAACGATCCGGATAATTTACCATTCAGGAAACTGGCATCCACACCGATGTCCAATATTTTGGCTTTTATCCAGGACAGAGTGGTCACAGGAAGACCGCGTGGTACAGTACCGATCGTATACTTCCCGTCGATCACCGAACCACCATTCTTGTAAGTATACCCTCCCAGGTAATCAAAAGCGTTGTAACCGCCAACGTTGTCATCTCCCAATAATCCATAGGAGGCCCTCAGTTTCAAGTCACTGAATAGATTGGTCAGTTTGCTTTCACGCCAGAAATTTTCTTCTGAGATTCTCCATCCCGCAGATGCTGCAGGAAAGAATCCCCAGCGCTGATCTGTAGGGAATTTCCAGGATCCGTCATAACGGCCGGAAAATTCCAGCAGATATTTCCCTGAAAAATCGTAATTGAAGCGTCCCATGTAGCCTAAACGGGCTTGAGTATTGTTTCCCGTATCATCATAAGTATCCATGGTTTCATAATCGATCAGATGCAATGCGTTGGAAGTGGGTATAGAGTGAACCCAGGTTGTCGGTGTATCCCTCTGAATTGTTTCAGCTCCTGCAATAGCGGCAATCGTATGTTCTCCAAATTTTTTATTGTAGGACAACTGAAAGTTGGATGTGATCTCTTCATTGTATCCCTGTCTGCGTTCTCTCCAGGGATTGGTATTCTCGAAAATAACCGGATAGGTATCTGTATCTTCATCGTATCCATAGAGTTTATACGTATATTCCTGGTTATCCATCCGCTGATTGGCGAGATAGTAACTAACCAGCGCTTTGGCTTTCAAACCGTCTGCAATCTCATATTCCGCATCGAAATTTAGCTGAACGACACGCCATGTATCTTCAAATTTACCGGACAGATCATAGGTCAGCCATGCAAAGTTGGTCCCTGCCTCAGTGGAAGTGAGGGTTGGATAATTGGGATTGTCATTGGCAAAAGGCCTTCTGGTTGGCAAGTTACGATAGGTTCCAAAACGGGGAAGCCAGTAGTCATCGCCTCCGGGAACTCCCGGGTTGATCCTTTTTTCTACACGTCCGTTCATTCCGGCGCCCATCCTCAGTTTATCTGTAATGTTGGCATTGACGTTCATCTGCACATTGGTGCGGGTAAAGCCGCCATAGTTGACAATAATGGCATCCTGATTCAAATTACCTACACTCAGATAGTAATTGATCTTGTCAGATCCACCGGAAACATTGGCATTGACATAGGTCTGCGGGGAAACTTCCCAGATATAATCATGCCAGTCGAAAGGCTGATACCCTTTCTCTGTACCCTGCGACCACTTCTCATAATCTTCTTTTGTATATCTGTAGTTTGTGGCACCCTGCACAGTTTGGGACTGAATATAGTTTTTGATATATGTTTCCGCTGTTGCCGGTTTTGGAAAATCGTAGAGGCTTTGCCATCCATAATAGCTGTTCACGGTCACCGTATTTTTGGAGTTGCGTGCTCCTTTTTTCGTAGTGACCACAATCACACCGTTTGCGGCACGAACCCCGTAAATCGCAGCAGAGGCGTCTTTCAATACCGATATA
>JAENWZ010000132.1 GCA_016649795.1 Proteiniphilum sp.
CAGTTCATCCTCGCCGATCAGGGAGTCCTCGCCGATCAGAAATATGCTCTACTGCAAAAGTGGGGAAAAGAGAGATTCACGGGAAATCCATTGTTGTCGGGAATCCGATTCGATGATAAGTCGCGGAGTGTCACAGTAAGCTCCAGGGCTGAATTGATGCTTCCTGCAAATAAAGAGGGTGTGAAAGAAAAAATAATAATCATGAGCTACCGCTTCGATGCTTCCATCACCAATGCCGGATGTATGCTTGTGGTAAGGGACATCACCTATCAGAGCACACAGAAGGATGCGGCATCATTCTTCCCGAAAGTATACACAGCCGAGCAGACTATCACCGACCAGGCTGTGAAGGCAAGCGGTGAAGAAGGTTTATGGAGGAGTAACATTCGAAAAGAGACTCTCACAAAACTGAATGATCTCTATTCGGAGCTCTCTGCAATTTTTTGATTGCGCCGACTTATCACTTCTCTCTGTTAGAATGTCTAACTTAAGAGAGCTGAGGCAATCTTGTTTGACTATGCCGAGTGCCGATAATGATTTGTGTGAGTGAGCGTTTTCGTTCTGCCGTTCAGACAAAACAAAAATCCGGTTCTATTCCGGGGCAAAAGAGAAATATCTGATTTAGTCAAAACGATATGAAATTAATTTGCCGGAAACTTTGGTAAATTAAAATTATATGCTTAATTTTGCGCCCTGAATTGTCGGGAAGATGCTGTTCTGAAGAGAAGGAAAACAACAAAACACACAATATAGCAATGTCTAAGATTTGTCAAATAACAGGAAAAAAAGCAATGGTTGGAAACAACGTTTCTCACTCTAACGCGAGAACGAAACGTAAATTCAACGTAAATTTGTTCAAGAAGAAATTTTTTTGGGTGGAAGAAGATTGCTGGATTAGTTTGAATATATCAGCATCCGGTTTGCGCACCATTAATAAAGTTGGATTGGATGCAGCCTTGAAAAAAGCTGCTGCTAAAGGATATTTAAACGCATAACGAGAAGGAGAAATCAGCAATGGCAAAAAAAGCAAAAGGAAACAGAGTGCAGGTGATCCTGGAATGTACGGAACACAAAGAGAGCGGTATGCCCGGCACTTCCAGATATATTACCACAAAGAACAGGAAGAATACAACAGAACGATTGGAATTGAAAAAATACAATTCTGTACTGAAGAAAATGACTGTTCATAAAGAAATAAAGTAAAATAAATTAGACTATGGCAAAGAAATCAGTTGCGGGATTCCGCGATAAGCATACAACCACAGGGCGCAGTCATACCAAAGTGATCAAAATGGTGAAATCGCCCAAATCAGGTGCATACAGCTTCAGAGAAGAGATGATCCTGAACGATCAGGTAAAGGATTATTTCACGAAATAAGTTCTATGAAGACAGACTTTTTCTCTGCCCGGCATAGATAGACAAGTTTATCATTGCTCCAGCTTAGCGGAAAAGTCAGTTAAAAATATGTAAAAGCTTCCCTGTGCCAAAACGCAGGGAAGTTTTTTATTGACTATTTCGTAGATTTGCATATAATACAGCAGCGAATTCACAAGTGCCAGCTGGGAAATCAAAAGTATATACCGTTTAATCATACACTGCGCTATGGGTTTTTTTGACAGATTCTCGAAAGGGAAAAATGATACACTGGATAAAGGTCTCGAAAAAACGAAAGAGAGTTTTTTCACGAAGATCACCCGCGCCGTTGCCGGCAAGTCGAAGGTCGATGACGATTTGCTCGACGAGCTGGAGGAGGTGCTGGTCTCTTCCGATGTGGGGGTAGATACAACACTTAAGATTATAGAGAGGATTGAAGAACGCGTGGCGCGTGATAAGTATGTCAGTATCGATGAGCTGACAACCATCCTGCGTGATGAGATTGCCCTGCTTCTCACCGAGAACGACAGCGAAGACCTATCGGAGTTTTCTGTACCTGAAGGAAAGAAACCCTATGTCATCATGGTGGTTGGAGTGAATGGTGTGGGCAAAACAACCACTATCGGCAAGCTGGCATACCAGTTCAAGCAAAAAGGATTATCCGTCTATCTAGGTGCCGCCGATACGTTCCGTGCTGCAGCCGTGGAGCAGCTCGATATCTGGGGACAGAGGGTAGGGGTGCCCGTGATAAAACAAAAAATGGGTGCCGATCCCGCCTCGGTTGCCTTCGATGCTGTCAGCTCGGCAAAAGCACATGATGCCGATGTAGTCATTATAGATACGGCTGGACGCCTGCATAACAAGATCAACCTTATGAACGAGCTCACCAAGATAAAGAATGTGATGGGGAAAATAGTCCCCGATGCTCCTCACGAGGTGCTCCTTATTCTTGACGGCTCCACTGGGCAGAATGCATTTGAGCAGGCCAAACAGTTCACCGCTGCTACGGTGGTTACGGCGCTTGCCATCACAAAACTGGACGGTACCGCCAAGGGAGGTGTAGTGATCGGCATATCCGATCAGTTTAGGATCCCCGTAAAATATATCGGACTGGGTGAAGGAGTGGAAGACCTGCAGGTATTCAGAAGAAAAGAGTTTGTGGATTCACTTTTCGGAGAGTAGTTTTTTAAGGTAAAGGTATTGAGAGTCAATATATGATAAAAAATAAAATAGATGTTGTCACACTGGGTTGTTCCAAGAACCTGGTGGATTCTGAATTGCTGATGCGCCAGCTCGTTGCCAACGGGTACACCGTTGCACATGACCCCGATACAGCAAAGGGTGATATCGCCGTGATCAATACCTGCGGCTTTATCGGCGATGCAAAAGAGGAGTCCATCAATATGATTCTCTCTTTCGCTGAAGCAAAAAAGAAGAACAAGCTGAAGCAACTCTATGTGATGGGTTGTCTCTCAGAACGATACAAGCAGGAGTTGTCGGATGAGATACCTGAAGTGGACAAGTTTTACGGTAAGTTCGACTGGAAAGAGCTGATTGCCGATCTGGGCAAATCCTACTATAAAGAACTGGAGTTTGATCGTTCCCTCTCCACACCGCCGCATTACGCCTATGTGAAAATATCGGAAGGATGCGACAGGACCTGTTCTTACTGCTCCATCCCGTTGATTACAGGGAAATACAAATCACGCCCCATAGAGGAGATCGAAGAGGAGATCCGTCACCTGGTAGCCGATGGTGTGAAGGAGTTTCAGTTTATCGCGCAGGACCTGACCTATTACGGACTCGACCGTTACAAATCAATGAAACTGCCTGAACTGATTGAAAGAGTGTCAGATATAAAAGGTGTGGAGTGGATTCGTCTCCATTACGCCTACCCGGCACACTTTCCTAAGGATCTTCTGCGGGTGATGCGTGAGCGTGACAATGTCTGCAGCTACCTCGATATCGCCCTGCAGCATATCAGCGACAACATGTTGAAGATCATGCGCCGCAATATTACCAGGCAGGAGACCATCGACCTGATTCAACATATTCGTGATGAGGTGCCCGGCATCCATCTGCGTACCACCATGATGGTGGGCCATCCCGGTGAGACAGAGGCCGATTTTGAGGAGCTGCTCGATTTTCGTGCGACAGACCCGTTTTGAGCGATTGGGTGCTTTCCCCTATTCACATGAGGAGGATACCTACAACGACAAACATTACACCGACGATATGCCGGCGGCAGTGAAACAGGAGAGAATGGAGAGGCTGATGGAGCTGCAGGAAGAGATCGCCCTCTCTGTGAACGAAGAGAAAGTAGGGAAAACCATGAAGGTGATTATCGACAGGGAGGATGAGGAGTTTTACATCGGCCGTACCGAATACGATTCGCCTGAAGTGGATGGTGAAGTACTGATCGGCAAAGAGAGTGAGTTGACGATTGGCTGTTTCTGCAATGTGAAGATTCATTCAGCCCATCCTTTCGATCTGTTTGGCAGTCCGGAAGTATAAATCGGACAGGCTGATATTTATTCAATCGGTTAATCATCAAATCATTAAATCATCAAATCAATATATCAGTTATCATGACACACGAAGAGCTTATTACCGAACTGTCGCAACGCCTCAACTGGCCGGAACCGAAAGTGGCCGAGACATTGGAGGCGGCTGTGACCGTGATGAACGCGAAATTGTCGGAAAACAATCCCCTCTCATTGCCGAACCTGGGTGATTTTATTACCCGCAGAAAAACAGAATATATCTCGGTGAATCCCGATACCAAAGAGAGATGGCTTATACCCCCCGCTGTTGAACTACTTTTTGAAGCTGCACCTGAACTGAAGGAACAGCTGTTAAACGACATGAAAGAATAACCGGTGCTGTGTGAATCATTCATGCATAAAAGAGAAAGCAGATATGGAAAGAACGGAAAGAACTGGAATCAATGAGATTGCTTCCTTATTGTCAGCGAAAAATGAACAGATCACAAAAGAGGATGCAACACTTTTTTTAAAGAAATGGATCGCTGTGATCAACGATTCACTGGTAGCAAAAAAGCAGGTGGAGGTGACCGGGTTCGGCACATTCAGCTTTTCGCAAATAAGGGAGAGTGAAACAAATGAACAGATTGAAGCGGGTAATGAAGAGGTGTCCTACTTCTACAAAATAGGGTTCACACCCGATGAGACTCTCAGGAACAGTGTAAACATCTTTTTTTCAAACTTCGAACCTTCACTGCTGAGCGAAGGTGTAACCTTCGACGCACTTCCTGAGGTGATTGCCGGGGAAACCGGAGAGGAGGAGTATATCTTCAACCATATCCAAAAAATGGTCTCCCTGCCCAGACAGCAGATCACGGAAACAGAAATTCCACAAGCAGAGATTACTACAGAAGAAGTCAGAACGGAAGAGAGCATAACTGAAGAAATAGCAGAAAAAGAATCGGAAGATATTTCAGAAGAAATGATTCCAGTCAAATCAGAAGCAGGGATAGAAGCTCCAGAACCGGATTCACAATCGGAAACAGTTACATCAGACATTCCGGATGAAGCTCCCAAGCCAGAGTCGCATTCCGAAACTGTTGCGTCAGACAAACCGGTTGAAGCAACCGAACCGGAGGAATCGATTGAATCGGTACCTCATATATCCAATATATTGTCTGAATCTCTTCAACATTTATCTCCCGAAGCGCAGCAAGTATCTCACAAACCCGGACACCATGAAAGAGTGAGAAAACGCAGAAAATCGACCACTATCTGGATACCCATTCTGGGAGGTGCGGCAATTATTTTGGCCGGTCTTTTTTTTTTCAGGGAGACTCACGGGAAAAGCGGAAGCGATAGTCTTTAGACTGCAAGAGAGTAAAGGAAAAGAACTATCTTTAAGAAATCATTCCGGAGATTCAGATGAGATTCACTTAAACAGACAAACATCACCCACAGAAGAAGGCATACAACACAGTCGATCATCAGCTGCAGAAGAAGATGCTCAAAGCATACAAACGATACCATTTGTAGAAGTAGCACAAAGCCGGCAAACGGCCGCTGCGGAAAAGGTGGCGCACAGCAGTCCGATGGAAACAGCCAAAGAGTCAGCAGAGCGTACTTCGGTTGCACCGGCTGAAAATAAGACCGGTATAACGAAGAAAATAATCGTGTTGGAACAGGGACAAACATTACGGTTGCTCGCGCTTGAGCTTTTTGGCAACCGCGAATTCTGGGTCTATATCTATCTTGAAAACAAGAACAGTATCCAAAACCCAAATATTGTCCCCATAGGTACTGAACTCATCATTCCAGACCCTTCACACTACAATATCAACGCTTCAGACCCGCTGGCTGTCGGGAAAGCAAAAGAGCTTGGAGAAAAGGTATTGGCGTATTTCTAAATTGGTATAAGCTCCTTTTCTTGATCATCTCACTTTTATCAACAACAAAAAAATAAATTGATAAGGAATAAGTCAGTTCTGTACAAAACTTGTATATTTGCTTCTTTATTTGAGAAAATTTATTAAAACACGCTATAGATAACTTAATTTTTTATTATGACGAAGATTAACTCTAACTTCCTGCTGATGTTAATTCTGCTGTTTTCAGTATGTAATTCTAGTTCTTTGAAGAAATCAGATACAAATGATTCTTCAATGTATGTGATCAAGACAGATGTGCCTGAACGTCCTTCCGGACAAAAGGATGTGCTTGGACTGGTCACTGAAAAACTCGATACGGTGCGGGTGGGATTTATCGGTCTGGGTATGCGCGGACCCGGTGCTGTGAAGCGATTCACGCGCATATACCGGGTACCAAAATTGTTGCTCTCTGCGATCTGCATGCCGAGAGAGTGGAGAAAGCACAGACCATTCTAGATAAAGCCGGAATGCCCCGCGCAGCTGGATACAGCGGCAGTGAAGAGGCGTGGAAAGAGCTGGTTCAGCGCAATGATATTGATTTGGTCTATATCGCTACCGACTGGAAACATCATGCAGAAATGATGGTCTATGCCATGGAACA